>JAGQLZ010000001.1:7654-8057 GCA_020428895.1 Candidatus Kaiserbacteria bacterium | reverse complement strand
TTAAAGGTGACGCTAGTGAACCAATTATTGGATTAGCTTCGATTATGGCAAAAGTGACTAGAGATCGGTATATGACGCTCCAATCCAGTAAGCCAATTTTCGCACCATATAACTTCGCCACCCACAAAGGCTACGGTACCAAAGCTCATCGAGAAGCAATCTCTCAGTATGGCTTATCAACAATTCATCGTATTAGCTATTGTAAAAATATAAAAATGTTGTAGGATGCAGGCTCCATCCAGCTACTAATTGTGGTAGAGGAAAGGGAACGTTCTTTAAGTAGGGAGAAAAGAACAATGTCAGATAATGATGCAGAGGCGGTAATGAATTCAACCCCGTATACGGGTGGGAATATTGGCAGTTTTGATCCGATGGTTCCATTTTTGATGATGATTGCCTTGCA
>JAGQLZ010000001.1:7149-7642 GCA_020428895.1 Candidatus Kaiserbacteria bacterium | reverse complement strand
CAACAAGCGATGATGGCTGCCAATAGTTTGTTTTTCAGTTGTTTCAAAATGACCAACGGAAGCGAATAAAGTGTTTTCAGTGTGGTTTGAGTAACCTTGTATACAGAAGAATGTTAAATTCTTCTCTTGTAAAAGAGTAGAAGTGTTGTAGAATGACTATCTCTCAGAAACTTAATACGCTTAGCAAAACCAACGTAATCACGTATTGAATGGAGGCGTCATTGAGACCGAAGAGGGAAGTGGATCTGTGCACTGGTTGCACAGATAACGACATGAATAATGAAGCAGGTCCGGTTTACTGCAATCATGTGTGCGCGATAGTTCGTCGTATTGTGGTCACCATCGACCCCAGAGACAAGTGTCGCGACTGGCATTGTCCGCACAGGAAAAACAGTGCACAAAAACCCTATCCAGCTCACGAGCTGTAAACTGAGTCCGTCGTCGACTACGGATTCTGGGCCACCAATTGAGTGGCCCTTTTTCTTTATTAAAA
>JAGQLZ010000001.1:0-7040 GCA_020428895.1 Candidatus Kaiserbacteria bacterium | reverse complement strand
GCTCTAAAAACCCCAACATTGGCGGTGTGTAAGAACTGTGGTGAACATCATCGACCACACCACATGTGTCTTGAATGTGGTTTCTATAACGGTCGGCAAGTCATGGATTTAGCAGCCAAGAAAGAAAAACGAGAAGCTCGCATGCACGCTAAGCGTGAAGCTATTCGTGGTCAGGAAGCACCTGAAGAAACTCCCGAAGTAGCTGAAACTGCAGAAGCAGAAAGTAAAAAGTAATCACAAACCCCGCAGTCATGCGGGGTTTGTGGATTATTATCTGATGCACACTACATACTGCTTGCTATACTGTAATCAGTAATATTAGTACATTTTTATGGCCAATCGACATTTATCACGTTCTATAGTTCTTCAGACTCTGTTTGAGTGGGATTTAAACGCTATTGATAAAAAAGCAATTAAAGAAGTTTTAGATAGAAACGTAGAAGAATTTGCGCAAAACAAAACTGACCAACCGTTTATGAATAAACTCTTAAATGGGGTTATTAGTAAGCAGTCCGAAATTGATTTGGTCATTGAAAAAGCTGCTCCGGAGTGGCCAATCGACCGAATTTCACCAGTTGATCGAAATATTTTAAGATTAGGTCTTTATGAACTTTTGTTTTCAGAAAGATCAGAGGTGCCAGCTAAAGTAGCCATTAATGAGGCAATCGAATTAGCCAAGCAGTTTGGTGGTGAAAATAGCAGTCGTTTTGTTAATGGTGTACTAGGAGCAGTTTATAAAGAAATTGGCGAACCGGGTAAAAATGAGGTTGGGAAAAAACGTAAAAAAGACATACCTTTTGATCAGATGCCAATTGTACGATTGGCTGGTGCAGTAGTTTATGCTGAAGAGGATGGTGAGATTTATCTGGCACTGGTGCATGATATATTTGGTTACTGGACTCTATCTAAAGGAAAAGTTGAAGATGGAGAAGAGATTGAGGCTGGCGCAGTCCGTGAAATCAAAGAGGAGATTGGATTAGACATTGAAATTGAAGCGGAGCTTGGTAATAACGAATATGTGGCTAACAAGCCTGGTATTGGTAAACATCGCAAACAGGTTGCTTATTTCCTAGGTAAAGCTGAATACAAAGACTTGGTTTTGGAAGAAAAAGGTGGCTTAGATGACGCTCAATGGTTTAAGATTGCCGATATTCTTGATTTAAATTTTTACGAAGATATATTACCAATTGTTACTAAATCAATTACTATGCTGGTTGGCAGAAAAACCAAATAGTGCTAGTCTCATTCTACTAAAGATATATAACTGATTATGGAAGAAAGAAATATAGAGACAGATTTATCTGAGCTACAAACTGTATTAGGAGTTCAGTTTAATAACGTAGCTTTATTAAAATCAGCCATTACTCATCGTTCATATCTTAATGAACACCGTGAGGCTAATTGGGATCATAATGAACGGCTAGAATTTCTTGGCGACGCCGTTTTGGAGTTAGTTGTTACAGACTTCCTTTTTAATAAATATGAAGATAAACCAGAAGGGGAATTAACCGCTATTCGTGCTGCTTTGGTGAATACTAATTCGCTATCGTCAGCGTCTGAGGCATTAGGAGTAAATAAATTCCTGTTAATGTCCAAGGGTGAATCCAAAGATGAAGGGCGAGCTCGCCAGTATATTTTAGCCAATGTTCTCGAAGCCTTTATTGGTGCTATTTATATGGACCAAGGTTATGATGCTGCTCAAACTTTTATCGCTGGTCAATTGTTCAAACATACCGAACGAATTGTGAGTAAGCGTCTTTGGCAAGATCCTAAAAGTCGTTTTCAGGAATTATCTCAAGAACACGCGTCAATTACTCCGACTTATGAAACGGTTTCTCAAGAAGGACCAGACCATGATCGAGTATTTACCGTTGGGGTATTTTTGCGACATGAAAAGATAGCTGAAGGTACTGGCCGATCCAAACAAGAGGCCGAGCAAAAAGCCGCTGAAGCTGGCATTGTTGCAAAAGGTTGGGATAATGACACTGAGTAATTAGACTTTTTTGTTTAATGGTTGTGCTACCATAATGGTAATGAATTTTCGTTCACAAAAACTTGGTTTTACATTAGTTGAGTTACTCATAGTGGTGGCGATTATGGGAATTTTAGGTTCAATTTTGTATCTAAGTTTTCCTAATATTCGGGCTGAATCAAGAGATCTTGAAAGACAGTCAGATTTGCGAGCTCTCCAGATTGCGATTGAATTGTATAAAAAGAAACATGGACGTTATCCTGAAGGTTGTAGGGGGGCAAATAATTGGTCTGGTGATCCGGCTTCAAGTTATGCTTGTTCCGGTGATCAACCATATATTCTTGGTTTAGCTCCTGAATTTATTCCAGTTTTACCATATGATCCTAAACTTAACGGTGCAAATTCTGGGTATGTTTATGTCACCAATGCTGATGGCTCAGTGTATAAATTAATGGCGATGCGAACGGTCGAAGCCGAGAAGGTTCATTACTGTCATGAGATGGCCAGTTGTGATATTAAACCGACTAGTTATTCAACTGGTGCTGATATTTCTGAATTTTCTGATTGTGCAGATGGTCCGGGTAATCAAACCAGTAGAGCGCCAGGAAGTACAGACATTAGTCAGTACGGTTGGTGTATTGCTAAGCCCAGTGATTTAAATATGTATCACTGCAAGATGAGTAGTTCTCCGTTTGCACAAGGAGGGGATGGAAGATTTGAAACCTCGTACGCCGTTTGGGGTGGTTATCATGAAGATACCGTTGAGCCAACCGGTAGCACCTTATCAGCTAAATACAGCAAGATTAATGATACGGCGGATATTATCTGCAAGTAGTGCCCAGATAAACCATTAAGTTAGCCAGTGTAATGCTATAATATTTTCAATGATTCGTTTTACTAATTTTAAAGGAGGCTTCACTTTAATTGAACTGCTAGTGACAGTGGCGATTATTGGAATTTTATCGTCGATTGTTTACGGTTCTTTTGGTGGTGCTAGAGCGCAAGCCCGAGATGATATTCGTCGATCAGATTTAAAAGAATTACAATTAGCGGTTGAGTTATATAAAGCTCAGACTGGTAGTTATCCAACTCAAGGCTGTGGCAGTAGTAGTAATGATAGTAGCTGGGCTGGTCCTGGTCCCGGATCGTCTTCTTTTAATTCCTGTAGTGATTATATTGTTGGTTTGGTGCCAGATTATATTGCTAAGTTACCAACTGACCCAAAGAGTGAAAATGAAAATAGTAAAGGATTTTATTATAATACTGATGGTGTCTCTTATAAAATAATGGTTCACGATTCAGTTGAGAAAAAGACCATAAGTTCAAACACTGACGAGTTTGCTCGTTGTCCTACTTCGACATGTGGCGGTATTCTTACAAATACTTATGCCGTGTACTCATTTGGAGCTGAAGATTGGTAATATATGTACCTTAAAAAACTGACGGTAACAGGCTTTAAATCATTTGCCAAAAAAAGTGAATTAGAATTTTCGGCACCGATTACTGCTATCGTTGGTCCTAATGGTTCAGGAAAATCAAACGTAGCCGAGTCGTTCAGGTTTGTGCTAGGTGAACAGTCAGTTAAGTCGATGCGAGGCAAAAAAGGAGATGACTTAATTTGGGGTGGTTCAGAAAAAGTTTCGCGTGGTAATCGGGCGGCGGTAGAGATAGTTTTAAATAACGAAACTAGAGTTTTTCCGTTAGATTTTGATGATATTAGATTAGAACGAATAGTCCATCGTGATGGTCAAAATGAGTATTTGATAAATGGTTCTAACGTCCGCTTGCGTGATGTGCAAGAGCTTTTGTCAGCTGCTAACATTGGTCCGTCTGGACACCACATTATTTCTCAAGGTGAAGCGGACAGAATCCTTTCAGCTGGTGCAAAGGAACGGCGAGAAATGATAGAAGATGCTTTAGGTCTTAAAACCTATCAGTTTAAAAAACAAGAAGCTCTCAAACGTTTAGAGAAAACTAAAACAAATATGGAGCAGGTTGAGTCGCTCCGTCGCGAACATGCTCCACATTTAAAGTATTTAGAAAAACAAATAAAAATAATTGAAAAGTCTTTAGCAACAAAAGCTGAACTAGAGTCGGTTTACGCTGAATATTTAAAACGTGAAGATACTTACATTGCGCATCATTTTGACCGACTTAAAGCTGCCAAGGAAGTACCGGTATCTAAACTTGAGAGCGTAGTTAAGGCTCTTGGTGAAGCTAAAGCGATACTAGAAGCGGAAACTGATAATGATTCAGAACGAGTTGAAATAACAAAAGCTAGAGATTCATTACAAACCGCTAGACAAAAACGTGAAGCCGGTTTACGAGAAATTAGTCAACTTGAAGGTAAGATTTCTTATTTACGTAACGTAATTGAACAAAAGCAAAAAACTCCAGAATCTAATGTCATGGTTCCGTTGGGTAAAGTAGAAGAAGTGATGGGTGTGATAGAAAAAGAAGCTGAGAAAACCGCTGGCCGTGACGATATTCAGTATCTTAAACGAACCATTCAGGATGTTGTGCATACCTTGAAAGCTTTTGTGGAGAAACACCAAAAACATAAGCCCGTTTCAAATACAGAAGCCGAAGAGGGAGAATTGAAGGCTTTAGAAAAAGATTACGAAACCAAAAAAGCTACCAATGAGCCTTTTGAAAGGGCAGTGGTTAAAGCTCAGGAATTGTTACAAGATTTACAAATGGCTGCTCAAGAAGAGGAAACCAAACATCATATAGCTGAAAAAGAAGTTTTGAAGCTAATGTCTGATAGAAGGGAATTAGAGACTCAGATAACAGCCTACGAAAGAGAACTGGCAGTGATTGAGCGTGATCGAGAAGATTTTAAAAGAGAATTACAAGAAGCTGTGACTTTAATTGGCAGTGCTGCTTCAAGATATTTTAATTATGAAATTGTCGTTGATGGTGAGACGGTAAGTAATGAAATGATTGCTTCAGAAGATCGTCAAATTCAAAGAGAGCGACGACGTCAACTGGAGAAGTTGAAGATAAAATTAGAAGAATATGGTTCCGGTGCTTCAGATCATGTAGTTGATGAGTATAAAACTGCTAAAGAAAGAGATGAATTTTTGGCTACTGAGTTACATGACCTACAAACCTCTATCGATAAACTAACGGTTCTGATTGATGATTTAACCGAACAGCTTAACGAAAGATTTGAGGAGGGTATTGATAAAATTAGTGCTGAGTTTAACAACTTCTTTACTTTGATGTTTGGTGGCGGTAAAGCTTCTATAAAAAAGACAGTTATCAAGAGTTCAAGTGATGAAGAAGACGAGGAAAATGATAAAAAACCAGCCCAAGAAGGAATTGAACTAACCGTTAATTTACCAAATAAGCGTGTAAATGGTCTAAACATGCTTTCTGGAGGAGAGCGAGCACTGACTTCGATTGCTCTAATTTTTGCAATGAGTCAGGTTAATCCACCATTATTTATTATCCTTGATGAGACAGACGCTGCTCTTGATGAAGCTAATAGTCGTCGGTATGGAGATATGATCAACGCCTTATCAGAAAAATCCCAACTAATTTTAATAACTCATAATCGAGAAACCATGAGTCGAGCCAGTGTTTTGTACGGTATTACTATGGGTAATGATGGGGTTTCAAAACTACTTTCTGTTAAATTTGATGAAGCGGTGGCGGTTGCAAAATAAGACTTTCGTGCTGTGGTTGTAGTTACACCAGATTTTTCTAACTAATCAACAAGTTAAGAGTCTTCTATCTAAGCAGACGAAAATTATGCGTGATATTATGTAGGTACAGCCCCACACATTTTTTGTGTGTGTCTGTCGTCATATATGAAAGTATTAACGTTTGGTTGGGATTTTCCCCCAACAAGAAACGGCGGACTTGGAGTTGCTTGCTTTGGCCTAACTCGTGAACTCACACAAGAAGGTGTTGATGTTATTTTCGTGTTGCCAAAAAGACAACGTACCGAGGGAACCCCTCGGTTTGTATTTGCTGATGACGAAAGAAGGGTAAAAATTCGTGAAGTTTCTTCAGCCCTTTCACCCTATAAAAATGCAGATAGTTTGGTAAGTAGTATTGTTGGTTATGATAAAGAGGGTAGACCAATTTATAAATCTAGATCAATTATTGAGGAGGCTCATAGGTTTGCTCACGCCGCTTCATTGATAGCACAAGAAGAAGACTTTGATCTCATTCATGCTCATGATTGGACCTCCTATCTGGCTGGAGTAGCCGCAAAAATTGTAAGTGGAAAGCCTTTAGTATTACATGTACACGCTACCTCATTTGATCAAGCGGCCAGTGATAATGTCGACCCAGCCGTATATAAAATTGAAAAAGAAGCTTTTGCTGTGGCTGACAAAGTAGTGACAGTAAGTGAATTTACAAAAGATATAGTTGTTAAAAAACACAATGTTCCAGAAGAAAAAGTTGAAGTAATTCATAACGGATGTGATGTTTTTGAACCGCCAAGACATGAAACGGCCCTTCGTGAACTTAAGGAACAAGGAAAGAAAATAGTTTTATATCATGGTCGTATAACTATCCAAAAAGGAGTTGATTACTTTATTAGAGCTGCCAGACGAGTGGTCGATATAGATCCAAATGTTGTATTTGTAATTTCTGGCTGGGGAGACATGACCAATCAAATTATTGAACAGGTTGGAGCAATGGGCTTATCCAAGAATGTAATATTTGCCGGAGCGCTCTGGGAAGAGGAGAGAGACCGTATGTATCAAAGTGCCGATTTAGTAGTAATGCCGTCCGTTTCTGAACCGTTTGGACTGGTGCCACTTGAAGCTATGCAACACGGAACCCCGTCACTCATTAGTAAGCAGTCAGGAGTCAAGGAAGTTATGACTCATGTTCTTAAAGTGGATTTTTGGGACGTGGATGAAATGGCTAATCAAATTCTCTCTACACTCCGTTATGACGTAATGCGTCGTCAGCTAGCAAATGAAGGAAAAATGGAATTAAAAAAATTGTCATGGCGCCAAGCAGCTGAACGTGTCTATAAACTTTATCGTAATTTGTTACAATACGTTACGAACTAAATTATTATGCTCACAGTTTGTCCTTACTT
>JAGQLZ010000105.1 GCA_020428895.1 Candidatus Kaiserbacteria bacterium | reverse complement strand
AATTTATCGTAAATCGATAAAAAATAGCTGAAAAACGGCTAAAAAATGAACGTTTTGGACGTTTTTGTCTCATTTTGAGACAGATTTTGGCATTATTTAACCACCTGGTTAATTAGGAAATCTAACAAATCTCCCAACAGTCCCAATCGCCTCTCTCTTTGTTCTTGTCTTAGTTCTTTTTTTTTGTTTGTTTTATTTGATTATTCTCTCTATATATAAAGGGTTTTACTAAAAATATGAATACTTGACTAGAATGGTAAAGATTGAATTAATTATGATTAAACTTCCTTCATTATAGGGATTTTAATCTTGACTAATTTGGTCATGTTTAAGAAATATCGCCCACGCGAGAGGTTCACAGACATGTGTTTACCTAAAGATTTTATTGTTTTTGACAAAGACAAGATCAAAGACATTCCCACTGATCTTCTACAAGAAATGAAGAACAGGATTTGGGAAGAGATTAAGCAAAGAACAATGGAGCGGGATTTTCCTTCTTTCAACGAATATGAACATAGCCTCTCAAAAGTGGAAGCTATTAAGTCCTATCGAAATAGGAATGGTTTCTCTTTGTCTGAGAGTTTGATTGCTTGGAATAAGGAATTTGGAAATGTTAAATAGGTTTGAGAATTTTACCAACCAAGAGCAAGCAGAAATGCTTTGTGCTATGAAGAGTGTTCATGGGTTTTTCAGGAGTAATACTCTAGAATCTCTGCAAAAGGAGCTTTCTAAGGAAATGAAAAAGCAGGGAACTCTTAATGATCAAGATTAACCACACAAACAAATGCGAGGAAAAGATTGGTGAGATATAGAGTTTGACTTTTTTGTGGGTATAACTCATTTGTCTTCACTTTGTGAAATACACCAAATATAAGCAGCTGTAGTTTAACTGGAAAAACTTCAAACTTTTAATTTGAACAATGTGGATTCGACTTCCACCGGCTGCACTTTCTTTTGCTATTCATTGTGAGTAGCTTTTTTTTGGACTCCAGAAGGAAACGATAAGGCTGATCACTTTATTAGATCCTTTAGAATCTCTATTCTTTGAGCCTTGAGCCTGAATAGGGATTCGGAACAAGCTAGCATACTGGTAGTGCGACTATTGATGAAATAGTAGGATGTGGTTCGAATCCACAGTTTGTTCTTTAAGCGAGATAAGTTCGTCTGGTTCTTATACAGCCAGTTTGGGATTAAAAAACGAAATGGTTTCCCTACGGTTCAATTCCGGTATCTCGCACTTGGGGCTATAGCTCAACGGTTAGAGCGAGGAACTCATAATTCCGAGGTTATTGGTTCGAATCCAGTTAGCCCTATTGGTTTTTTTCTATTCGATAGAACTCTTGCAAGGAGAATTATCATGACGACTGCATTGGTGAATTGGAATCGTTTGGCAGATCACCCCATCGAATGTGAATTTGTTGGATTTCGACGACAGATCGCAGTGGTCAATCATGAAGGGCGTGAACGCAGAGTTCCACGCAACTGTGTCCAACGACTCAACGGCTACTACCATGACAACAGGAATAAGATCAGTGAATCTCCCGGCGTTGCAAACGACTTCACGGTTCTGACTGGTACAGTTCAAGGACGTTTTGGACTGGCAACTGAAGCCTTCACAGGAGATTCGTTTGGAGAGGCACTGGAAAAAGCAAAGAAAAAGGGGGCTGTGAATGTGCAGCGGATTCTCTGAGCAAGAAAAGGAAGTCCTTTTACACTCTCTAGACCTATATAAGCAATACGTCAATAAGTTATTCCTGAATCAATTTATTGATTTGGATAAGATTAACTCTTTGATGGTTGTTACTTTGTCTTTAAGAGATAGGATTATTAAGGATGGGCATTAAAGTCTCATATCTCTGGATTGGAGAATACAAGAAGGGAAGTGGTTGTGCTTATCTTTCTTATGTGTGGGCTCTTAAAAAGGAAAAGAAGTCATATGATTGACTATGTTTATATTGGAGAGTCTCCAGTAGATGAAGATTGTCTTCCAAGTGATGATAGTAGATCTGCTGCTGAATGTAGGATCTATGCTCGTCAACTTCGTCGTCAATTTCCAAATGCAAGGATTAGAGTGAAAAGGGAACCTGGAGGATGGGGTGGCTACTCGACTGTGGTCGCTGAATATGATGATAGCATTCCTGAAGAAATGAAAGCCGCTTTTGATGTAGAAGGCGAATCCCCAATGAATTGGGATTTACAGGCAAAATTTGAGTTGTCTGAATTACTGAGTGTTCAGGAATTTAACGAGAGATTTTCTTCATATGAGAGTGCTTAAAAAATGATCACAATCAATGGTGGCTAAAGATGCCCTTAATGTAGGTGGGAGAGACTAGAGGCGGATACCTCTGTATGTGGTAAGTGAGCGGAACTACTCACTAAAGAAGGATGCAGGGATTATGAAACCACTCTTGGATGAATGTCTTTGGTTCCGAAAGAACTAGTCTGGGATTTCTCGTTAAAACCACCCGCCATTGATTTTTTGAATCTCCTTGCCTAGACAGTCAGCTTAAATACTGGTTGAGTGTTTGATTATCAGCAAACATGAAGTCCCACCAAGCGTAATTACCAGATCTGAGGGCTTGGGGCTGTCTTTTTTTAAGGAATAGCAATGAAAAAGATCAAATCAATTTTCCTAACACGTACAGGCTACGATAAACTTGTCAAGCTTGTTCCAGACTGGATGGCGGAAAACTTTGCCAACTTCAACATTGAGTGGTGTCTTGGTGGAGCTAAAGTAAAACCATCTATCTATCTTTGTATCTCTACATTACATGAGGTTTGTAGGGATTGTCATTTGGAAAAGAATATGGAGTACTCAACCAGTGTCCACCAATAGTGTTATCAATCCACGAAAAGTTACTGGCGACAAGGTTTACATTTCACCAGAAGGAATACCATACGAGAAGATTGGCTATTCAAATGGATATATCATTTTCAAGATTTTGAGTGGAGAGGCAATCAGAATTATCTGCTCCCCAAACTTTCTCTCTCAATGGAGATGTGGATAGATACTAGTTGTTTCAATATAGAAGCAATTAGATTCTTCTTTTTCTTCCGTATTCGATTAAGAAGAGTACCGTGGAATACAATAGCAGTCTTGTGGATCGCGACAGTAGTCTTACCGAAGTCAGCTGTCTTCCTTACACACATCCTTTTCTTTGCTTTTTCACGTCCCCTTCTTGTCGCTCCGGTTGAATACAGTTTATTCTACGTCTTGAAAACGTGTTTTGTCAACTACAATCTTGGAATTTTTCCAAAATACACTCTAATGGGGGGTATGATGAACACATTGCTGCACAGGTTGTTTAGGAAACTACGAGTTAGTACAACTCGAACTTCACTAACTGAGCGAAACATGAACCAATACACAGTTAAAGTTACATACTACAGAGAACACACAGACTCGACCATCACAAAAACAATCACATTGGAAACAAAAGACTATTTAAAAATGGAAGAGGTTCTTGATTGGGTTGAAAATACAGTTCCAGAGATGATTGATGATTTTGAGTTGGATTCTCTATCTTATCCAAAGATGAAAAGAGTTTGTGTCGAATGATTTTCTTTTTAGGATTAATTTTCACAATCTACTTCATACAACTCTCTAAGGCTTTGAATGGATATCCAATATGGAATCAGCAATACAAAAAGCTCAAAGAATACTAACTAAGCATATTGATCCAGGTGACTATGAACTTGAATCAATACTCAGAGCCGCAATGGATAATTTACAGACAACGGTTAATTGTACATTTTATGATGAATATCTCCGCAATATTTTTATCAAAAGATATGGTAAAGATTTAGCTGAGACGTTAGGAGTAATTTCTAATGAAAACAGTATTTAAACTAGTTTCCATAAATGATGGTAGATATTTCAGCTATTCTGCTCGTGGAGATTTTCAGCTTGAATACTTTACTGACAAAATTACAATTCCTAAGATGGGGAAAATTATAGCTTTTGGTGACTTGGAGAGCGCTATAATATATAAAGAATTTCATGTAGATCCAGAAAATAAAATGATTGAACTATGGATGGCTGAAACATCTCATGCAAAAAAAACAACACAAATTTCTTGGCCATGCCCTAATGATATTAGAAGATTTTGGAGATGGTCAAGAAGATTTACTGATTGTTCAATGGGCGCAGATGTTGGGACTGTATTTTGTAAGAACTTGAGGCTTGTTGGGAAAGTATAGGTAGATGACAATCTCCTCTTATCCAAAAATCGGCTTACTTCTCATAGTTCTTAAACTTACAGAAATACTAAATCTTCCTTGGTTTA
>JAGQLZ010000104.1 GCA_020428895.1 Candidatus Kaiserbacteria bacterium | reverse complement strand
CAATTGGGTCGACATACAGCCTTGGTCGCCTTTCGGTATGCGTTTTATTGATGTAAATGATTACGTCGGATACGTATTCGAGTTTCGTGTTGTAACGTAAAAGAAAAAAAAAAATTTGGAGTAATTCTCTCAGTGTTTGCAATCTGCTTTTTTGCGGGTACTTTGTCAGTACAAGCAGAAACAACTAAAGACAATATCTGGACTATACCACACGCTACACCAGAAGTTTTTTATACACATCCAGCTGGTGGTTTTTATGGTGTTACTACAGACGGTGAATTATTCCGTCAGTATCCATTATTTACCGATTCTTCAATTCTCATTCATAAATTTGCTATCGGTACAGCCTTTTTCTATGTGTCAGATAGAGGTTTTATAAAAGCTTCCAGTGATTTGGTAGCTATTTCAATGTATCTAGCCCGAGCCTAGCTTGCGGGCGAGTATTGGTGTAACATGCCAGTACTTATGAATTTTCTTAAACAAACTTTTTTTAGTATTGGATTGTTTTTAGTTTTTCTCATCCCGACTCAGTCAGCTGAAGCGGCAACTCGGGATCAATTGTTAGCACAGATTCAAAGTCTATTGGAACAAATCTCACACCTACAAGCATTAGTTAATGAGATGAATAAAGAAGGAGTTGAACCGATTCCTATCCCAGCTAATTTATATCAGACCGCTTATTACGATGGACCACTAGAGTCTGTTTATGAGGTATCTAGAGGTAAACTAAGAAAATACAACGGGCAAGAACCTCGGAGAGTAGATGAAGAATATTTTGAATTTATAACAGAACTTTACGGTGACGATATTATTGAAAAATATATAGGAGAGTTTAGAGTTTTTTCTAATAGCCAGTTAGATCTAGGTGCTTTTGTCGAGAAGAAATTGGGAGGTAAATGGATAATCGGTATTAATCGTTATGATTTAGATTTGGATTATAAATCTGACCGAGAGTATTTTGCAGACCTGTTAATTCATGAATTAGCTCACATACTTATTTATTACGAGTCAGACAGTTTAGAGAATTTCACAAATAAGTTTTGGACATATAAAGATTCAGTTCATTCCAAAAAACTTGAGTCGTTAAGTGGTGACGAGCAGTTTTATGAAATGTATGACTACTACAAAGGCAACAAATCTCGTTTTTTTAGTGACTACGCCACTTACAATGTTGACGAAGATTATTCAGAAAGTTTTGTAGCTTACGTGCTAAATAAAGCTAGTCGTTATGATGGAGAGAAATATAACAAACAAGTTTTCTTTAATGATTATGATTCACTCAGACAAATTAGATTAGAAATTAGATCAAATTTGAGAGACCTAGATTTGTTTTAAAGTGACTGCGGTATACTACTAGGGTATGAATAAAACACTTGCACCCAACTATAACCGAGCTTTTCGTCCGGCCGATATACGTGGTACTTACCCAGATCAGATTAATGAATATACAGCCTACTCGATTGCCCGAGCTTTTGTTGAAGAATTTAAATACAAGAAAATAGTGGTTGGTTACGACATGCGACTTTCAACCCCAGCTTTACGAAAAGCTTTTATTGATGGAGCAAGAGAGAGTGGAGCGTCAGTGATTGATA
>JAGQLZ010000103.1 GCA_020428895.1 Candidatus Kaiserbacteria bacterium | reverse complement strand
GGTTATCAATACGGTTTGGTAGACAGTCCTTATTCAAAAGCTATCTACGTAACTGACGGTGAAAACCACTTTATTTCTAGATCAAAAACCAAGTATGGAATGTATCCAGTAAATTATAAATTTGCCGAACATTTAGTTGATGACAAGGCGGTAACTAAGCGCGTGCTTAAGAAATTTGGTTTTCGTGTGATTAAAGGTAAGGTATTTTATATCAATCATTCTTCAGAAATAAAATCTAAAGATAACGTAAGAGCAGCTTACCAGTACGCCAAGAAAATTTCTTACCCAGTATTTGTTAAACCAAACAATGGTTCTAGAGGAGCTTTTGCAAGAATTATCTTTAATGAAACTGGAATGAAGCAACACGTTTCTGACATGAGATCCGGTCGTGTTTCATCATTTTTGGTAGAAAAATTTACTGAACGACCCGAATACCGACTCTTTGTTGTGGGCGGAAAGGTCCAGTTTATGTACAAAAAGAAACGTGTTTCAATCACCGGTACTGGTAAACACACTATCAAAGAACTAATTCAAGAAAGTGAGGTGAAACCTGATCAAAATTTTCTTAACGATATGTTACGCTGGAACAAGAAAACTCTTCAAACAATTTTATTGCAAGATACTGAATTCGCTCTACAAGACACTGCCAACATTAGCTTGGGTGCACAAATCACTGATTATCGTGAAAAAATTCCTAAAGAAATTGATAAATGGGCTAACCGTCTATATAAAACCATTGGATTAGAAGTGTTTGGTGTTGACGTATTCACAAAGGGTGACTGGGATCAGCCAGCAAAATATCTAATCATTGAAGTTAACTCTAGTCCGGCACTAGCTGGTATATACAGTAAGGGACATACTGAAAAAGTATTTAAAATCTGGAGGTTGATTATGAAAAAGTATTTCCTATCCTTAAACTAAAAATGGTTAGCGGTTCTTAAAGATATTGAACTAAACAAAAATACGCTCTTTCTGAGCGTATTTTTGTTTATTTGTTTAGGTCTTAAATTCCAAATTTAACTTCAGGCTCTGGTAGAGCTGCCGGTGAAGCTGTCACACCAGGGCCAGCATCAACTTCTATTTCAGAATCGATTTCCAAACCAGCGTTAACTCCCAATGCTTGTTCGGTAAATAACATCAGATCGCCGAGGGTGGTTAATTGTAGCTTTTCACCGTTTAGGTAAAAGCTTGGGGTTCCAGTCACACCAGCTGCAAACCCATCCTGTAGGTCATTTTTTACCTTGTCACGTATATCAGAAGACCGCATTTGCTTTTCAAACTGATTTACGTCTAAACCAAGCTCGGTAGCGTATTCACTAAACATTCGATTAGGATTTAGAGCAGTCGACCATTGACTTTGACGCTCAAAAAGAATGTCATGATATTCATAAAACTTTCCTTGTATACCAGCCGCCACCGCTGCCCTAGCCGCTGGTTCAGCAAACGGATGATTTTGGATTAACGGGAAATGTCGGTATTCAAAACTAATCTGATCGCCGTACTTATCTAATAATTCTTTTACAACCGGATAAAATTGTGCACAAGCTGGACACTGGAAATCAGAATATTCGACAAGTTTCACTTCAGAATCTGGATTACCTTTAATTTGTGACTCTGTAAGTGCTGTTGCATTAATACTGCTATCATAATCTTCATTCGTTCCTTCATTAACTTGTGATGAATAAATGTAAGCTCCGCCAAACAGAACTACTGTTAATACTGCGATAATTACCCATGGATTTTTCAT
>JAGQLZ010000102.1 GCA_020428895.1 Candidatus Kaiserbacteria bacterium | reverse complement strand
TGAAATTAAGACCTTTTGAACTAGCTTTGTTGATTGTCTTCGGAGTTTTGGGAATGGTTGCCTTATTTTTATTATCTAATTACGATTCAGATGATGGTGATAAAAACCAAGTAGCAGTTAGAAATTCGGTAGAAATTTGGGGTACTCTCAATCAAGATTTAATGAACAAACTGATTCGAGACTATGCGGATATCAATGAAGATTTTGAAAAAGTCTTTTATAAACAGATTGATCCTAGAAATTTTGATTTTGAAGTAATTAATGCTATTGCTGACGGCCGACAGCCAGATATTTTATTTATTTCCCACGAACGTCTGATTGAGTTAAGAGACAAAATATATTCTGTTTCTTATGATGACTGGCCAGAGAGAGATTTTCGTAATTCATACATTGATGGTGCAGAAGTGTTTGCGCTTGATGATGGTATTTATGGTTTTCCAGTTATGGTTAATCCATTAATGATGTACTGGAATCGTGATATGTTTTCTACGGCTGGTTTGATTACTCCACCGACAACTTGGGAACAAATAGTTAGTGAGACGGTACCATCTTTAGTACAAAGAAGCTTTAATCGGTCAATTATCAAAAGCCCAATTGCTTTTGGTACTTTTAATAATGTTAAAAACGCTTATGGAGTAGTCTCGACATTATTATTGCAAGGTGGTAGTAGGATGACCTACATAAAGGATGAAGATTACGTAGTTTCTTTGACCAGTAGCATGTATGACAACAGCAATCCATTTTATAATGCGATGGATTTTTATACGAAATTTGGTTCCATTAGTAATCCTTTATATTCTTGGAACCGGACATTGCCAGAAGATAAAGACATGTTTATTTCGGAAGATTTATCATTATACTTTGGATTTGCTAGCGAAGCTAAAGAATTAGAAGAAAAGAATCCAAATCTTAATTTTGATATGGCCGAAGTACCAAATGGTAGAGATGCAACAGTTCGTCGAGTTTACGGTAGATTTTACTCTTTTGTTTTACTAAAAAGTGCAAATCTCAACGATTCTTTCGCCGTGGCTAGTACATTAGGGTCTGAGAATTTAGCTAAGACTTTTGCTGATGCCTTTAATATGGCCCCTGTGTACCGCAGTAGCTTGATAGGTGGTAGTAATGATATTTATGGTCAGGTTTCTTATAAATCAGCTCAAGTAGCCAGAGGTTGGTTAAACCCAGACTTAGATAGAGTAGAGAGTATTTTGTCTGATACTATTGATGATATACATGCTAATCGTAAATCAGTCTCAGGCTCTATTAATGACGCTAGAGATTTAATTCGTGAAAGCTATTAATGAATATGGAATTTTTTAATAAAATGAAAATTTATATTTTCACTACTCTAAGTTTAATCTTTTTGTCAGTTCCAGAGTTGGTATTTGCGCAAATTCAGGTAACTCTAAATAATCCACTAAAAGTAAATAATATACCAGAATTACTCGTTGCTATATTGGAGGTAGTCATTGTTGTACTAACGCCAATTGTAGTTATCTTTATTGTATTGGCAGGTTTCAAATATGTTACTGCTCGCGGTAATGCTCAAATTACCGCTGAAGCTAATCGAGCATTGTCTTATGCCATTGTGGGTGGAGTGATTATTCTTGGAGCTGTTGTTATCACTAAAATTATTGAGAAGGTAGTAGCAGCTTTTTAAATATGAAAAATATTAAGCTAAAAAAAATTATAGTTTCAGCAATGCTTGTTTACGCTCTGATACCAAGTATAATTTTTGCAGAGACTGCGACTTTTAATAACCCAATTAAAACTGATAGTATTCAAAAGTTATTGATTGCTATTTTGAATATCATCATCACTGTCCTAACGCCATTTGTGATAGTCTTTCTAGTTTTGGCAGGTTTCAAATATGTTACCGGTCGTGGTAATCCGCAAGTTATCGCAGAAGCTAATCGAGCTTTGCTATACGGTTTGATAGGCGGAGTAGTTATCCTTGGAGCAGTAGTTATAACCCAAATTATTGCTGGAGTAGTAGTTAAATTTAAATAAATAGTTATTGATTTATGAAAGATTTTGAAGATTTAGTTGAAAAATTATTAAAGTTCATTGATATTTTAGTGCCGTTTCTAATAGCAATTACGTTTGCCGTAGTGATGTGGAAGGTAATAGATGCTTGGGTAACACACTCAGACGATCCGAGTAAAAGATCAGATGGTCAAATGGCTGTGGTAGTGGGTGTAGTAGCTGTTGTGGTTATGATTATTGTTTGGGGAATTGTTGATTTAGTTGCTAGCTCAGTATTTTAATTAGACTAAAGTTAGTAAATTATAAGGTTTATAGTTATTCACAACTTAATATTTTAAGAATATTTACATA
>JAGQLZ010000101.1 GCA_020428895.1 Candidatus Kaiserbacteria bacterium | reverse complement strand
GAGAGAGGCGTGTCCCGCGGCACTTAGTACTTTTATGAACGAAGTGAAATAAAATACTTAGTGACCGTCAGGATCATTCCCGTGGGATCACAGTTTAAAGAAAACAACCACCGTTACAGTGGTTGTTCACTGCGGATTAAGGCAAGTTGTTTGGGTGTCAAAATTTCCAATAGTTTTGCCTCGACAGCAAGCAGTTCATCCCATTTTCGATTAGGGACTTTTGCATCAAGATCTAGCTGGTCTTGATTTTTTCCTGTCCAAAGCCACAGTTCACGATATTTGTGGCAAAGATTATCCATATTCTTATCGAATCCAGTTGTCGCAACTGGATTCATTGAACTAGCGTGTATGTTCATAGAACTGACTCCTTTCTATTGTTAGAATAACCTTACGGAATACAAGTACCAACCCTACCCTAGTGTACAACTTAACTTAGCTTAAAATGGTTTGGGAGCCTCCTAGACCATTTTAAAAATTAATTTAATTACTTGACCAAATTTAAAAATCCGATATTTTAAATACAGATTACGAACGTTACGAACAAGGAGAAAACTAATGTATTATAGCCAAACACCTGATGATTACCTTAATGAAGCTGAAGGTATTTTATTTCAGTACACATGCGCACGTATCGACATTGAAATTGATCAAGTCCCTAAACTATACGAAGGATTACTACCAATAAAAAATCCAACGATTGTTCCCACGTTAGTGGCTACCATTGGGCAAATTGTAATTTTGTATACCCAAGTGGTGCACACACTCAACAGCAGTATCCACGCGGTAGTGTGTTTCAATAATCAAAATATCGAGGTTGCTTTCGATCAACAAATCCATCCTCTTGAAGTTTTTGAAGCACAAGCAAAAAATCTTCCTGAGTTTAGAATTTCACCACCGCAACTTGTCAGGTAACACGCAAACAAGAAGTGCGCCAAACTTGGCGCACTTTTCTTTTCTTAATAAAATTTATTTTTAGTTTATGTATTTAGGTTTATTTGACTCATTTTCATTTGAATCAGATTGTTCATCAACAAAATCATCAATATTACTTATACCAATTTCTGAAGGCACTACTTTATCTTTATTTTTTTCTATCTCGGGAGTAATTTTATCAAGAGCAGGTTGTTTATCTATTTCTGTTTGACCCTCTTTATCACTAGCTTCATTTTTAGTTTTGTTTTCATAATTTTCCATTGACTTGATTATAACAAAACTTATCTTATTAACTGAATAAAATGACACCCGAATTTCTTCGGATGCCATAACGACATAATCTAATATTCAGTTAAAACCAATTGCTACCGGGTTGACGATGAGGAAAGGCTCTGCCCGAAACACCCATATTTTTGTCTCTGTGAGCAGACAACTCTTCTCTGGTTTCTACGTAAGCTGACGGTAGCGTATGAATAGAACAAGGTATAATAGCCGGAGCTGGAAAACCCGTTGGTTTTTTCTTCACTGTCATTCCCAATGATATAAGAAACTGTGCGTAGTTCACTTGATTTCTCCTGAATTAACTTTTAGTACTTAAGCAAATTACTATACTTAATGCAAACTTAAGCTGGATAAATATTTGTATTTTCAAAAAAACTAATGCATATTACAAAGAGAAGTATCTAATGCCCTACTTGAAAATGTGGTGCATACAAAAGGAGGAATCCTCAATGCGAACCTTGATAATCTTGACTTTGGCTATACTATTCGGAAATCCGAATCAAACCGAAGCTCATTACATTCTTGCTAAAAATGGTTGTCAGAATGTTGACTACGAGACATTAGGTCAGTCAGTCGTAAGTATCAGTTTCCTGTACGATGAACCTGATGAAGAGGGTGCACTTGGTCATGTTGGTACCGCTTGGTTTATCACCCCTACTCTACTAGTAACAGTTGGTCATATTACTAGAGATGTTTTGTCTAGTACTTGGTCAGAGGTTGAAATTGGTTGGGGCGGTCGACTTCGGGAATCGCTAGACGAGAGTTTTCCGTTTCAAGCCAGACTCTATAATATCTTTCCAACTGGCCTAAGGAGTCTCGACACTGGTAAACCGGAAAACGTGGCTATTATCGAAATCCAAGCACCAATCAACGGTACCAAACCAGCAAGAGTACGTCTGGATACGCTTATGAAAAACGAGCCCGTGGTGGCAGTTGGTTATCGTGGAACGGAAAAAGCTTTGCAGTGGGCAACTGGTCATTTTTCTCCTCCTGAACAAGCTCAGGAGGAATCTGATACCGATGAAGAACCACTTCAGCCATTCTTGTACTTTGAGATGACTAACGAGCTTGGCGAAGATAGACGAGTACTAGACAGAGGAACGTCTGGTTCTCCAGTTTTCGATTGTTCAGGAAAAGTAGTTGGCATCATAAGTGGAATCATAGAAAATGAAATAGGTAGCTTCCCTCATTTTTCGAATGACGCAAACGGGCTTATTGTTGTTGAGCAGAAACCACTTAT
>JAGQLZ010000100.1 GCA_020428895.1 Candidatus Kaiserbacteria bacterium | reverse complement strand
CGATTATGTTCCCCCGGCATTGCCAGCAAGGTATCTTCCGGTATCACCGAAGCATCAGCCAGTATTACTTCTTGAGATAAAGTAACACCTTTAAGACCTTTGGCCCGTTCAAACACTTCCGGAGTGGTAATAAAAACATCACTATCATCTTGGTTTAAAAATATCTGAGCTTTATCTAGAAAATAAGCCTCCATCGCTTCAGTTTTAGTACAACCATTGCGTTCATAATAGTTAAGATGGTCTTCCATAAAATTGGTAAAGACTGCCACCTGCGGACTGATTCCTGCCCAACCAAACCCTTGCAACTGCCAAGAATCTAACTCCATTACACACAGCGAATCCTCTTTAACCTCATTTAAAAGTTGTAGATTAGAAACCCCTCGGACATTACCACCAAGCAAAATTTTGTCTCCTGTTGCTATCGACAATGCATGATGAATCATGTGAGTAACGGTGGACTTACCTCGAGTACCTGTCACGCCAATAATTGGAATTTTGGATATTTGGGCAAATAAAGCAGCACTTTGTACCAAAGGCACACCAGCCCCTTTAGCAACCGCTAAATAAGGGGAATCATATGGTACCCCAGCGGCTACCAAAATCATGTCCCGATCGACAAAATCTTCATTACGATGTTCACCTAAAACAAACCTGATATTATCGTATTCTTTTAGAACATCTACAGAAGACTGTAGTTCACTTTCAGTTTTTAAGTCAGTAACAATAACCTCTTTAGCTCCTGACTTGGCAATATAAGCAGCGTCACCGACACCTCGTCCAAGCAGACCTAGTCCCAAGACAGTTACTTTTTTATCTTTGAAAAAATCACTGGTTTCCATGTTTGCTAGTGTACTCTAAACTAAATAAATTAAAAGCTGTATAAATATATAATTTTTTGCCTTGACGCATGCTAGAATTAAGAACATAAATATAGATGCCTAGAGCAAATAACTTATATGTCACAAACTATAATCCCAGGTAAGAAACTTGAACAATACAAAGCTTTTCCATACATCGCATGGGTGGTTTTTATTGGTTTTACTGTTTTTGTATACGGAATAACTATCGAACTTAGTCGCATAACTAGTGAACTAAACGAAACAACATTAAGTTTGGAAGCTCGAATTCAAAACAACTCCCTTTCCATTGAAGAGCTGACAGAAAAAAATAAACTAAGTGACGAATAAAAAAGGCCCGTCAATAGACGGGCCTTTTTATCTCCTCCGGTCGAAAACGGGTGAGAAAGCGTGGGACGCTTTCGCAAGACCTTGGCAGCTACTTTCTGACGCAAGGAAGAAATAGCGACAAGGTGTATACAGTTTCTGTAAGAAAAACCTGCCGCAGGGCAGGTTTTTCAGCTCACGCGCTTGAATTATTTGTGCGCGCGCCAGATTTTCAAGGAGTAAAGCGACTATGAAAATCAAGTGCCCTTGGGGTGTTCCAGGGCTCGAACCTGTCTCCTTACAACAGCTGTGCACCTTTTGGATATTTTGTTCATGAATTCCAAAATATCTCAAAAGCTTCTTAAACAGTCTCCCAGACTGTTTAAGCCTTTCGAGTGAGTAGTGCTGGGAGCACTACGCAAGATATTTTTAGATACTTTGTGTGCTTGCGTGATTTGTGCGCGTTAACAGGTTGCAACTGTCTGGGAGACAGTTGCAAGGGTTATGTATATAAAATCTATCTAGCCATCCCTCGAGTCTCATAAATATCGACTCGTTTCTCCTCCGGTCGAAAACGGGAAAAACCTGCCGCAGGGCAGGTTTTTCAGCTCACGCGCTTGAATTATTTGTGCGCGTTCCAGGGCTCGAACCTGGGACCTTTCGAGTATCAGTCGAATGCTCTAGCCATCTGAGCTAAACGCGCACAAATAATTCAATATTCAAGCGTGCCGTACTATACCAAATTAATTAGAAAAATGTAAGGGTTTTAACAAAAGAAAAGGGCCAAGCGCGAACGCTTGGACCCTGCCTCAAAGATCAGTTGAAATTTTTATTTCCGAATTTCTGATCGAATTCGGTTTTGAACATCGGTGCACCAAGTTCTTCAATGTAGTACATATCGCACTCGATACCGATTGGCTCACCGTTTGGGAATGTATCCCACGGTTCAGCGATGAACAGGCAATGACCGTCCATGTCGGTAACCTCGTAGGGTTTCATCATTACGAAGTAGATGTAACCCATCCAAGCGATGGCTCCGATATTGCCAATCAGGAGAAGAAATTTTACTGCTCGTTTCATTTTCTCTCTCCTTAGTACCCGAAACCTGCGACGATCCACAGTGCCAGCAATGGCCCTACGGTCACACAGACACCGCCGATGATTTCCCCAAACCAGTTGTCGTTGGCGAAGAAACGTTTCGTGGCTTCATAAAGATATTCCATTTGCTCTGTCCTCTCTTTTGAGCTTTTTATTGAACGAGAATCATCAGTCCGCAAAAGGCACTAAGACCTAAAGCAAAACCGATAAATACCGCAACACTTGCTGGATGCATATCTTTCCTTCCTACAGATGCTCCATACCTTTATTAATTATTACATACTTTTATATAAAAGTCAATAGTAGCCTTCTACCTTTCAGTATCAGACGTG
>JAGQLZ010000099.1:1322-1503 GCA_020428895.1 Candidatus Kaiserbacteria bacterium | reverse complement strand
GAAATATTTGGCTTTGTTACGTTCCCATTTCTATCAGCGGTATTATTTGCATTCCTAATTGTTATTTACCTAAATTTACGGAGCCAAAGAAAGTATTAGATTAGCAGTTTTTTTGAATCAAAAACACTTTCAATTAAGAGGTATTAAAGTTTAGTTAAATTTTTCTTAGGTGCGGTGAACT
>JAGQLZ010000099.1:601-1184 GCA_020428895.1 Candidatus Kaiserbacteria bacterium | reverse complement strand
CCTTAAACCACTCAGCCACTTCTCCAGTACTATTGTGGTACGGGCAAATAATACCGTAGCTAACAATAATTACCAAAGGTTTGTTATACTTTCGGTGTGAACAAAAATATAAAATCAACACTGTTAGTAACCTTTTTGATGGGATTTATTACTGGTTTTTATATTTTTATATTTGGTTATATGCCAAATATGGGATCTTTTTCTTTCAATTTTGATCCTCGGGATATTGGTAAGCAAGTTGCTTTTCAAATTGTTGCTGACTCCTATGGTGGTTGTATGATGGCCAGCTCCTGCACTTCTTTTGTTTTAGATAATGATCGCGGTTATAGATTTTTCCGGCCAGATGGGGAGGTCGTGACCGGTATTTTACCCGAGGAATTGATGGAAACCATTCAAAAGTTAGTAAATGTAGCTCCGTTGGATGATTATTCAGAAGTAGAAGAAAGTAAGTCGTGTGCTTCTTATGTGGATGGAGTTGACTATCGATATGAAATTACTGTTTCGGGAGAGACTTATATTTTGGATACTTGTAAAACAGCTTTAGATAAAAATAGTGATTTTCATAATGCGTTACTGAAAATTT
>JAGQLZ010000099.1:0-498 GCA_020428895.1 Candidatus Kaiserbacteria bacterium | reverse complement strand
CCTAGTTCAGATAAGAGAGTTTTTACTTCAAGGTCAGTTAGTTTTCGGTATTGGTTTGGTTTAAGTTTACCCAGTTCTATGTGCATTATTCGAACTCTTTTTAGAGACTGAACTTGATAACCAAGGGCGGCGCACATACGCCGGACCTGATGCTTTTTTCCTTCAGTGAGGGTGATAGTAAATCGCAATTTATTTTTAGGGTTTATTTCCGCTGAACATGGTTTGGTTAAATAACCTTCAATATTAACTCCAGCCTCCATTTTCTTTAAGACACTGCCGTTGATTGGTTTATCAACAGTCACATCGTATTCTTTTTCGTAGTGATTGTCTGGATCAAGTAGAGGTCCAGTGATTCGGCCATCGTTACTAAGAATAATTAAACCTTCAGAATCTTTATCCAGTCGACCGATTGGAGTAACATTGGTTATTTGGTAGTCCTTTTTTAGTCTAGTAGCTATGTCAATTTCGTCAGTAGCAGGGGAGTGAGTGATAATCCCT
>JAGQLZ010000098.1 GCA_020428895.1 Candidatus Kaiserbacteria bacterium | reverse complement strand
TAGACAGCACTTTTTAGACCTTGGGTGGGAATGCAATAAATTAATGGATTATTTAGATATTTGTGATGATTTCTATTTTGATATAGCAACACAAGTATGCATGGAGTCATGGTCTCAAGGAAGAGTAGTTCTTGTAGGAGATTCTGGCTATTGTCCATCACCACTTTCCGGACAGGGAACAAGTTTAGCGTTGGTTGGCGCTTATGTTCTAGCAGGAGAGCTCAAAATGGCTAACGGTGCTTATATGACGGCATTTGAACGCTATAAAACGCTAATGTCTCCTTTTATAAACGCCAATCAAGAACTTGGTATGTTAGTTAATCAGACATTTCTGTTGCCGGGCGGTATTTCTCAAGAAGAAATTAATATCAGAACAAAAAGTATTATGAACTCTCTTGAAAATGCAGCTTATGTGAAGAATTTATTGAATTATGATTGAGTTCTGTAAAATTAAAGAATTGATTGGGGGATAATTTACCCCCCAACACTCACACTTTAAGCCCCTACTTAAGAAGCACCCAAATTTCGGTTAAAGATTCCGTTTCAGCTACCTCATAATCAAAATTGTAATAGCAAAATATGCAAGGCAAATCCCCCAGTTCTTCACCGGACTGTGGTAACCAATCACGATAAATGCTGTAAATCGTGTCACCGATATTATCGCGCGAGCCTTTATGCATGGTGACAGCATACCTTCCAGCAGGTAGAGTGCGTTCTGTCACCTGATCATTCAATTTAAAATCTTGTGGAATGCTAAGGGCTAAATCAAAGCGAAACTCTTCTGGTTTCACTTCTCTTGGGTCAACGTAGCCAAAACCAAAGGCTTCTCCTGCTTTAGGTTTTAGGTTAATGGGTTGTGCCTTTGCCCAAGTAATGAGCTTATCCAGCGTGTCGGACAATCGCATAGGATCTCCATGATGCTCCATTACAGCAACTCTTTTAGCTGGCAATTCTTTAATCGTTATCGTCATAATTTTTTCACCTTTAATATGCATAGGTTGCGGTGGATTTTCGAAGCTTTCCCAATTAGCTTTACGCCTAAATTCGCTGGGACTTTGGCCGCAAATTTGTTTAAAAGCCCGACTAAATGATTCATGGGATTCGAATCCAGCATCCAATGCAATGTTAATAATTGTTTCCTCTTTATGGACAATCAATTGATGCGCGGCCCGTTTAAGCCGCAGCCACTTGATATAATTCATTAGAGGTAACCCAGTGTAGGCCGTAAACAACCGATGAAAATGATATTTTGAAAAACAAGCGATGCGGCAAAGCTCATCCAGCTCAAGCTCTTCATCAAGATGCTTGCCTATGAAATTAATAACTCTGTCGACCCGTTCTTTGTAACTCATAATATCCTAATGCTTCAGTTGTAACCGTCTACATGGATAAAAATACGACGTTTATGTTTTTTATGCTTGACCACCATTGCTAATCTTCATTCAGCTATACTGCCATATGTAAAAGTTTAAGTAGCTTGCGAACAGAATCCATAATAAATATGGAATCATCAGCAGCGATACGGCTCTCATTTTCCGGTAAGTTAGCCAAATGAGAGTGACTACCAGAATATCCATAGCGCCCAAAACTACCAGGGAAATTCCAGTTAAGTGGTAATGGAAAAACAAAGGCGTCCAGCTCCAGTTTAAGATGAGCTGGGTCACGTATAAGGTTTTGATCACACTTAGCTTAGGAAATGCTTGAGAGCGCCAAATGAGCCAACCGCAAACTCCAATCATCCCGTATAAAATAGTCCAAGCAACCGGAAAGACATAATTTGGCGGTGTCAGG
>JAGQLZ010000097.1 GCA_020428895.1 Candidatus Kaiserbacteria bacterium | reverse complement strand
AATGTTGTTATCTGAATTTAGCTAAACCTCTTTTAATTGCTGCTTCAGCATCTTTGTTTTTTCTGTACTCTGAGCGTTTTAATGTCTCTTCAGCATCTAATCCTTCACTAAGCATCTCAAAGAAGTGATGGTTTCTTTTTAGAGTATCGTAAGCTTTAGATCCTGTATCTCCTGCATATTCAGACATTACTTCTAATTGTTCCTCAACTTCTCTGATCATAGCGTATCTAAATATATGATCATCTAACTTTTTCAGTTTTACCATATCTTCAATAACACCAATATCCATTGCTGTTACTACTCGGGGTAGGTTAGTTAATCTTCCGGTAATACCAGATCTGGGTGATTTAAAGTATCTAATTGTGCCCATTACGTTTTCTTTACCGTCAAAGTTGTCAATTTCATCTTTTGCTCTTTGAAATTTTTTATCTAAGTTGTGAGAGAATGATACGTCTATACCAATACCTAAATGTCCAGACATTTTCGGATGTACAAACTCAAGAGCGCCATCAAAACCTTTTGCGTAGTCATCAAATTCACTCGTTTTAATAATTTTACAATAGTTAAACCAGTCTCCTAAGTTTATACCTCTAAATACTTGAAACTCAGAAATTTCAGATAGTTTTTTGACATCACCTCTGGTAAGTCCAGCTGCTCCAGGCATAGGTTCAAGGGCAGTTTTTTGGAAATCCTGTTTTAGCCTTTCTACATATTCTTTATCTTTCGCTATAACATCTTTATCATACAAATCAGCAAAATCATCAGGATCTATAGACATTTTTTCTAGTGTAGTAGCAATTTTTTCATGGTAAGGCAATAGTTTATCTGCAGTGTTCTTTATATCCTCAGATCTTTTTTGATTATCTATACTATTTATAGCAGCTGATTCAGGATTTACACCAAATGACATATGTGATAGTTATTCTCTATAATTTTATTTAATAATATCATCATAATGATTTTATATCCCACTGAAACTATCTATGACCCTTGGTGTCAACGCGCTTGATGACGGCCTGCGCGCTGGAGACCCATCGACTGTAGTTCGTATTACCGGTGACAAGGTAGAAGTGTTGCGTGCCGGTCCTGTTTCAGTAGATGATCTATTAAACGTTGTAAGATAAGCTTATTTCGTACGTCTTCTTATTTACGTGACCACATAGCAAATGGCTGTGTAGTATATAAGCTCTTGGAGCTTTTTATTTATGGAAAAAAATGTAAAACAACCCATCACACAGGTGGTTTATAACGGTGACATACCAAATACACCTTTACGATTTTTGTGGTATCTGGGCAATAAATACAAGTTTTTAGGACTAGTGTCTTTTTCGTTAGTGTTTTTTGCTGAGACCCTAAATATTATGATTTATTATGTGTCGGCTAGGTTGGTAGACAACTTTACGGCAACCGAATCACTTATCGAGCAAAAAGAAGTTTTGTATTTTTGGGGTGGTCTTTTCTTATTGGTATCAATTGGTAATAGTCTTTTGTATCGCTTGAGTGGTTTTACTGCAATTGCTTGGGTAATTAAATTTCATAAAGACGGTTATGAAGAACTGTATCAGTATTTAACTGGTCATAGTCACAACTATTTCAGCAATCGTTTTGCTGGAGCACTTTCTAATAAGGTTTCAAATGCGGTTGATAGTAGCGCCGGTTTAACATTTCAAATTCTTTGGACATTCTTTTCTGAGTTCATTGGAATTGTGATAACTCTGATACTGTTTTTTACAGTTGATATTAGAATCGGTTTCGTATTACTCACAACGCTAATGTTAGTGGTGGTATTTAATATTTTTGCTGCTAGAAAGCGACGACCGCTGGTGGTTAGTTACTCTCAAGCCTCCTCTAAATCAAGAGGTGAGGGTGTAGACGCAATTACAAATATTACAGCTGTACACCAGTATGCAAAAAGAAGCCACGAGCTCGGTAGACTATCTGGAGTTTTTGCTGATCGAGCCTTCAAAGATGTAAAACAAGCTTTCTTAGGTGAGTGGATAATGGTAGCCAATACTATTTTTGCCATTATTATGACGGCAATTGTTTTAGTTATTTTGTACTTACTGTTGTCACAAGGAGAGATTACCGCCGGAGTATTAGTTCTTGTTCTTGGTCTTTTGGGGCGGGTTGGTTATATGTTTATAACAATTGGGCAAGCACTCAATCGATTCATTCGTGAATATGGAAATATAGAAGAAGGTCTAAATGAAATTCTTTTACCACATGAAATTATTGATGAAGAGAATGCAGTGGAGCTAGCTCCTAACGGAGGTGAGATTATTTGGAAAGATGTTACTTTCGAGTTTGGAAATAATACTGTGTTTGATAAATTCAACTTAAATATAAAGCCAGGTCAGAGAATTGGATTAGTTGGACATTCAGGAGCAGGAAAGACAACTTTTGTTTCTCTAATGTTACG
>JAGQLZ010000096.1 GCA_020428895.1 Candidatus Kaiserbacteria bacterium | reverse complement strand
CAGAACTGATGATTGAAACTATGAAGAATAAAGATGATGCAGATAAAAAAGCGGAAATTAAGAAAGTTGTAGAAGAACTCTGTACCAAGTTTCCGGTGCCAGATAGTTTTGTTTAATAGGAGAAAAAAGGACGAGCCTTTCAGGCTCGCCCTTTTTAGTTGCTGATTAATTAATTTAAGGTAAGATTGATTTTGGATCGTGATGGAACCCATGATCCTCATCATTAAGTGTCCCTCGTTCCGCACCTTGGGCTCGCCTTGCGCGAGCCCATTTTTTTATATAAAGCATAAATGCGATACAATCTCTTTGTATGGATAATTCATCTTTAGAGGATGTTAGAGCAGTACGGAAAGCCAGAAGGCAAAAAAATATTGCTCAAGTGAAACGGTACTGGTTAACACTGGCTTTTTTCTTAGGATTTATCGTTGATAATATTACCTTAAACCGAGTTGATGAATTATTGGATAACGTTATCTTAGCTACTCAAGTAACTTTATCGATGGTGTCTATTTTAATACTTTACGCTGGTGTGTCTGGTAAGTTATCTGGCAAATTTGCTATTTACAGTCGCAAGTATGCACCTATGGTAGTGCAGTACTCATTTGGTGGTCTTTTATCAGGAATGTTAATTTTTTACGGGCGTAGTGGAGACTGGGTAGCTAGTTGGCCTTTCTTAATGGTCATTCTTTTAGCGATTATTGGTAATGAAGTAGTTAAGGAAAGATCGTCACGATTAGTCTATAACTTAGCAATCTTATTTATTGGCTTATTGTCTTATTTAGTTCTGGTTATTCCAGTAGTCACTGGCAAAATGGGACCGATAGTATTTGTTCTAAGTGGTTTAGTGGCGGCTTGTATAATGTACGGCTTTATTAGGATTCTTTATCAAATTATTCCGCGGTTTATTGATATTCAGATTCGGGCAGTAGTGTTTACGCTAGGAGTTATTTTCGGAATTTTCAATATTTTCTATTTCACCAATATTATTCCACCCATACCACTGTCACTTAAAGATTTAGGAATTTATCATAACGTGGTTCATCTTAAAGATGATGGTTTATACCAGCTGACTTGGGTAGAAAAGCCTTGGTACGCCCCTTTACGTTCTGATGATAGAACTATTTATACAAAAAATTCGAATTCCGCTTTTTGTTTCGCCAGTGTATTTGCTCCAACCAAAATTAATACTGATATTTATCATCGTTGGGAATATTTAGATGATAAAGGTAATTGGCAATTTTATGAGAGAATACCATATTCTATTGCCGGTGGTAGTAGTCGTGGTTATCGAGGCTATACTTACATTACTAGTACTCGAACTGGTAAGTGGCGCTGTCTAGTGGAAACTCAAAGAGGTCAGGTGCTTGGGCGAACTACCTTTACTATTAGTAACGAAGCTCCACCACGCGGTCTTCAAGTAACTAGACAATAGACTATTTACAAAATCAAATATTTTTGGCATATTTCGTTTAGACAGGAACTTGCAAGGGAGAGAGGAAATGTCAGAACTACTTGAATTTTACGGTTCATGGACGATGGCTTTTTTGGGAATATTTATTTTTGTAGCTTTGGCTTTTGGGCTTGAGCTTGTCAAATATTTGGTTGCCAAAGAAAACATAAATGACGTTGAATATGTCATTAACAGGCTTGAAACAGCCGGTTGTTCAGATGCCATGATCATGGCGACCAATATTGTTCAGAATAAACCCGTTGACGTACCAATCGAAGATTGGGTCGACGATTTCCTAGAAGCGCGGAGCAAGAATTACAAAAACGAAGATTGGGGTGATAATTATCCTAAAGTTTTTCGAAACAATCCGGAAGATGATACATCCGGTATCGATGGGGACACTCATCTGGCTGATGTTAGGCGCTCATAAAGCAATAACTAAAATTTAAGTATGCCCGTTACTAGCAGTGACGGGCATCTTGCTTTTCAAATTAGATATAAGTGCTACTATGACTAGGCAGTCTGATACGCTGCTTTTTATTAATGTCTGATATACATTGCTATATATGAGTAAAAAAGATCTACAAACAAAAGAGGAAAATTCGCTGTTACCACAAAAAAGTGAAGTGGCGCTGCGTGAAGAGAAGATACAGGCATTCTGGGAAGAGAATGATATTTTTAATAAAAGTCTGAAGACACCGGCGGGAAAAGAACCTGTGGGTGATTTTGTTTTTTAT
>JAGQLZ010000095.1 GCA_020428895.1 Candidatus Kaiserbacteria bacterium | reverse complement strand
GGCTTGAAGGAGCGCGCGATTGGGCGGTGAGTCGTCAGCGTTACTGGGGTGCGCCGTTGCCGATTTGGAAAAATCCTGAGACTAAAGAGTACAAGATATTTGGTTCATTAAAAGAACTTCAAAAGTTTGTACCAACTAGTGGAAATAAGTATCTAATCATGAGGCACGGGGAAGCGACTAGTAATTTAGAAGGGAGAATTAGTGCAGTGAATCACGAAGATGATCCTTTAACAGAAAAAGGTATTGAACAAGTAAGAGCGGTCGCCAAGGAACTTCCTGATATAGATATGATTGTACATTCGGGTTTTTTGCGCACCAGAAACACTGCTGAACTAGTAGCAGAAGAATTAGGTTTATCAAAAGAGGCCATTGTGGAGGAGGAAAGAATTAAAGAGTTGCAAGCTGGAGCTGATTTAGAGGGTCAAACTTGGGCAGAGTATCAAGAAGAATTTGGTACGGAGCTGGCTAGCTTTACTGAAGTTAGAGATGGTCGGGAAAACCGATTTGATGTAATAAAGCGGGCCGCCGCCGCTCTTTATGATCTGGAAGAAAAATATAAAGACAAGAAAATTTTGATTGTGGGTCACGCTAGCTCACTCTTTGGTTTGATGGCGGCGGCACAGGGAATGGATGAAAAGAAAGCCCAGGCTTATAAGAAAGAAAGAGGCTTTCTCGACAATGCCGAATTGTGTGAGTTAGATTTTGTACCACTGCCTCATAATGATAATTACATCCTTGATTACCATCGTCCGTATATCGATGAAGTTGAACTTTACGAAGGGGAAGTGAAGTTAGAGAGGATTCCAGATGTGTTTGACTGTTGGTTTGAGAGTGGATCGATGCCATACGCACAACACCATTATCCATTTGAAAATGAAGCTGATTTTGAGAAGAAACATTTCCCAGCCCAGTTTATTGCTGAAGGGTTAGACCAAACCCGAGGTTGGTTCTATTCATTGATTGTCCTCGGCACAGCCCTGTTTGGCAAAAGTCCGTTTGAGAATGTGATTGTGAATGGCTTGGCTTTAGCTGAAGACGGTAAGAAAATGAGTAAGTCACTACAGAATTATCCAGATCCAATGGAGTTGGTAGCAAGAAATGGAGCTGACGCAATGCGTTTTTATCTGATGTCATCACCAATTATAAGGGGAGAAGATTTAAATTTTTCTGAAAAAGAAACAGCTGAATTACAACGAAAAAATATTGGTCGCTTACATAACGTGCTGACCATGTATGAACAGTATAATGAAGATGTTGAACCAAGTGATTCTTCAGAAAATGTATTGGATAAGTGGATTCTTTCAAGACTAAATCAATTAATTACGGAAAGTACCGAAGGGTATAAGAATTACGAGCTTGATAAGGCGGTGCGACCGATAACTAGCTTCATTGATGATTTGTCAGTTTGGTATTTACGGCGTAGTCGAGAGAGATTAAAAGGTGATGATATCGAAGATAAAAAAGCGACTTTAGCAACAATGCGATTTGTCTTTAGACAATTAGCTTTGGTCATGGCACCAGTAATGCCTTTTTATGCGGAGTACCTGTGGCAACAAGTGAAAACAAAGGATGATCAAGAGAGTGTACATCTTGGTGTTTGGCCGGAAGCCGGCAAAATTCATGCTGAAATACTTGAGACAATGAATAAGGCAAGAGAAATAGTTACTAGAGTTTTAGAATTAAGAGTAAACGATAAAATTAAAGTTCGTCAGCCACTTAAATCTGTCACTGGTCCAGATTTAGGTGAGGTTTATCATGACATCATTAAAGAAGAAGTTAACGTTAAAGAATATCAGATTGGAGAAGATGAAATGATTAAACTTGATACCGAAATAGACTCGGAATTAAAAGCTGAAGGTGATGTTAGAGAATTTGTTAGAGCCTTGCAAGATATGCGTAAAAATATGGGTCTACTACCGCAAGATATCATCGAACTTAATGTTCAGACATCAGCAGCCGGCGAGGCCATTCTGAAAAAATTTGAAACAGATATTAGTAAAACGGTTGGTACTAATAAAATAAGTTTTATCGAAACTAGTGGCCAAGAAGTAACAGCTGGGGAGCATAGTTTTGTAGTTGAAGTAAAAAAGCTTTAATGTGAGTTACGCTATCTATACAACCAAGGCAATTGTGTGCGGTAGTAAAGATTCAAAAACGGCTGATCGGTCATATCTACTATTCACCAAAGATGCTGGTATGATTTATGCAACTGCACGAAGTGTCCGTGAAGAACGTTCTAAACAACGACATAGTTTGCAAGATTTTGCACAAATCAAAGTATCTTTAGTACAAGGTAAAAGTGGTTGGCGGATTGGCAGTGTTGAACAGTATAAAAACCCATATTATGAAGCTTCTGAAAGAGTTAATCGAATTACCGTTGTAAGAATCGTCAGAACTTTACGCCGGTTTATCCACGGTGGTGACGAAAATATGTTGGTTTTTCAAGATGCTTGGCAGGTACTTAAGTCAGCCACCGAAATAAAAACTACAGAACTTGATAAGTTGTACACGATATTTACCGCTAGGTTGCTTCATCAATTGGGATATTTACCAATTACACCAGCCATTCAAGAGGCCTTTGTGGTTGACTTTAACGAAGCTATTAAAAACGCAGATGATAAATTATGTGAATCATTAGCTGGACACATAAAAATTGCAGAAAACAGCAGTCATCTTTAATTCCTAGTGATATACTAATATAGTAATTATGTCAGGTGTTAAGGATAGTGATCGTCTTAATTCTGTGCGAGAGAGGCTATATGCACGCGGTACTGAATCTGACCGCGTCGTTAGGCACGGACTTATGGAAAAAAATAAAGAAGTTGCTGAGACTTGGGAAGTTATTAAATCTAGGCAACAAAATCCAACTACCGATATTCGGAAGTCTATTTCTAGTGATGTTGAAAGGAGTCAACCTGAATCAGTCGTCCCTACAGCAGAAGCTATTGGGGAAGAACCTATTGAAAATATGACTAAAAAATCTAAAAAATCTTATAGGGTAATAATAATGCTGGTTAGCATAATCGGATTTGTGGTAGTAGCTGGTCTCGCATCGTTATTTTTATTATTTGGTGGTAACCAAATTTCTGGAAGGAATATTGATATTTCTCTAACCGGACCTTTTTCAGCCTCCGGTGGTGAAGTATTACCAATTCAAGTAGGTATTACTAATCAAAACTCAGTAGCAATTGAATCAGTGGTATTAGTGGTTAATTATCCACCGGGCACTCGTTCGGCTGATGAAGAACCTAGAGATTTATTTGAAGAAAGATTACCGTTGGATAACATTGAGTCAGGGGAAGCTTTAAATGTTCCAGTTAGAGTGTCTTTGTTTGGCGAGGAGAATGAAGAGAAAGAGATTAACGCTAGAATTGAATACAGACTTAAAGATTCAAATGGACGTTATGAAAAAGTAGCAGAGCCACTAAAAGTTAAAATAAAATCTTCTCCACTAGTGATTGGAATTGATTCAGTAAAAACTGTATCTTCTGGTCAAGAAATTGATGTTACATTAAATGTTCGTTCAAACTCCCAAGTTACTCTTAAAGACATTTTAGTAAGTGCTGATTATCCTGATTCGTTTGATTTTAATAGTTCTGAACCAAGTCCAATGTATGGACAAAACACTTGGTTGATTGAGGAGATTGATCCAGATGAAGAAATTAAGATAGTTATTAGTGGATTGGTGATAGGTTTAGTAGAGGAAGAGTCCGTTATTAAATTTAACGCTGGCAATCCTCAGACTGACAATCAGTTCATTATGGGTTCAATATTAGCTAAGGCTGAAACTAACTACACTATTGAAAAACCATTTATTGATGTCGGTATTTCTATTGGTACAACCAG
>JAGQLZ010000094.1 GCA_020428895.1 Candidatus Kaiserbacteria bacterium | reverse complement strand
TTTTTCTTTAAAAATTAAGAACAGGAAAATCTTTTACCCCAATGTCTAACAATAGGAAAAAGTTTATTGTTCAAAGTTATATACAAGGTCTAGATGGCGACTTTAGAGTTTTAGCCTATGGTGAAAAATATTATGTAGTCTTCCGTAAAAATAGAAAAAACCACTTTACTGCAAGCGGTAGTGGTAATTTGGATTTCAATGTAGAGCTTCCAGGCGGACTTCTTGACTATGCTAAAGTCGTCTATGAAAAATTCAACACACCATACGCATCACTTGATATTGGATATAAAGACGGCAAGTTTTTCCTGTTTGAATTTCAATGTCTTTGTTTGGGGCAGTATACTCTCGAAAAATCAAAATTTTATTACACCACTGCCGAGGATGGTGAGTGGAAAAGAGTCACAGAAACTCCTGATCTCGAAAGAGAAATAGCAACGACAGTTTCCAATTACATTCAAGAAAAAATATGTGTGGAGTAATAGGGTTTGTTGATAAGAAAAAGCAATTGTCTGTGAGTGAAAGAAAAATTCTCATGAATAAGATGCTTGAAGAAATCGTACATAGAGGACGGGATGCTTCAGGAGTTTATGAAAATAACGGAGTTGTAATAGGACATAATCGTCTTGCGATATTAGACCTATCGGAAAAGGCAAATCAACCCCTTATAACAGAGGATGGTGATTTGGTCGTTTCTTATAATGGAGAAATATTTAATCATCTTGAGATCAGAGATAATACTATCCAATACAATTCTGATTCAGATACCGAAACTTTATTGCGTGCCTATGCAAAGCATAATAAGGACACCTTCGAGTTTATTCGAGGAATGTTTGCTGTTAGTTTTTTTGAGCCAGCATCTCGTAAGATAATTCTTTCGGTGGATAGGTTTGGCATTAAACCATTGTACTATTTAAACAATGATGACTGGTTTGCATGGTCTTCAGAGTCAAAAGTTTTCAAACATTTAAATGGATTTAGTTTTGATGTAAATGAAGAAAGTTTATTTGAGTATGGAGTATTTAGAGTTGTTTCCGGTTCAGAGACTCTGATAAAAAATGTGTATAAGCTAAAACCGGCAGAGATAGTCGAATATGACGTTGCTGGTGATTTAATTACAAATAGTGGTCATCATACACATACTAACCTTGTTCAAGGTGACCTTGAAGAATTAGTTAATCACAGCATTTCCGAACACGTTTTATCTGATGTGCCAATAGGTCTCCAGCTTAGTGGGGGAGTGGACTCAAGTTTAATATGTGCTCTTGCAAAGAAAGTCCTTACGCAAAAGGAAGTACACTCTTTTTCCGTTGGACTAGAAAATTCGAATTGGAATGAGTTTAAGTATTCAAGAGAAGTGTCTAATTTACTGGGCGCAACGCACCATGAGTTAGTTTTTGACCAAGATTATTTTTGCAAAAATTACCCGATTGCTACATATTTTCTTGATGAGCCAATTGTGTATCCAAATACAGTGCCAATGATGTTGTTGAGTAATACTGCCTCGCGTTATGTGAAAGTACTCCTTAGTGGAGAAGGGGCCGATGAGTTATTTGGTGGGTATCGTAGATATGGTAACCTTTTTTTAAAAAATGACAGAGAGTCAATTTTATATTCCAATAGTTTTGCTTCTAAAATTGATGTACTGCACTTCTTTAGACTAAATAAAACAACAATTGATCATCGTGAATCAATTGTTGATAGTGTGAGTGAGAAGAGCACTATGGAAAAATTAGGCACTTATGACTTGCAAACGTTTCTTCCGTCCTTATTGCTAAGGCAAGACAAAATGGGTATGGCATCTACAATAGAAAATCGCTTTCCATTCCTGGATTCAAGATTGGCTGATTTTGCAACTAGCTTGTCTGATTCACAAAAAGTTAGTGATTCAGAAAGTAAGATTTTATTAAAAGAGATCGCAAGCAAATATCTACCACCGGATATTGTTTTTCGGAAAAAGTGTGGATTTGGCTTACCTATATCTGATTGGTTGAGAGATAGTAATGGGCTGGCGAGATACATTCAATTTTTTACAAATCCAATAATCGAAAGAGATTATTTTAATTACCCGAACATAAAGCAGTGTATAAAAGAGCATTTAAATCATGAAAAGGACCATTCTGAGATTGTGTGGATTCTTATAAGCCTTGAGTTGTGGACTAGGATTTTCGTTGACGGTGAGAGGCCTGAAAACATATGGTCTACTTTGGCTTAAACAATGGCTGACGGACAGGGATTCGAACGCGTCTCGTGCTAGCACGAGACGCGTTCGAATCCCTGTCCGTCAGCCATTGACAGCTAGCACTAATTGGGTTGTAATTACGCAACTCGTGCTAGCTCGAGACGCTTAACAAAATCACTCTCTTTGAGAGTGATTTTGTTATACTTGTGTGAATGAATACAGAAATAGAGGTAAAGTTTCTTCATGTCAACCATGAGGAAATTCGTAATAGACTCAAAGGCATAGGTTTCGAGTGTGTTACTCCCATGCGTTTAATGCGACGAGCGATAATTGATTATCCAGACAGACGGCTACAAGTTGGTGTACCAAACTCATATATTCGTGTGCGAGATGAAGGAGATAAAGTTACACTGACGTATAAACAGTTCGAGACACTTTCAATAGATGGAGCAAAAGAGATTGAAGTTGTGACTTCATCATTTGAAGATACTATAAAAATATTTACTCAAGTCGGTTTAGAAGTTGTGTCATTGCAAGAGTCCAAGCGGGAGACATGGAAAAGTGATACTTGTGAAGTGGTGCTTGATGAATGGCCTTGGCTCGATCCTTATATTGAAATTGAAGCTTCAACAGAAACAGAAGTGAGAGAGGTGTCTCAGCAACTTGGCTTAAATTGGTCAGAAGCCAAGTTTGGTGATGTAATGGTGGCATATCGTGATCAGTATCCGTACCTCAATGAAACACAGACAGTGGGGAAGGTTTCAGAGGTACTATTTGATTCACCACTTCCAGATTTACTAAAAGAGAAGAAATAGAGCCATTTCTCGAACGCGTC
>JAGQLZ010000093.1 GCA_020428895.1 Candidatus Kaiserbacteria bacterium | reverse complement strand
GTCACCATAGGTGACCGCCGGCTTTTTATCAGTAACTCTCGACATCTAGTACTTGACATAACCACAATAGTATTGCAATAGTCTAAATTTTATGGTATTATTGATAATAGAAAAGTCTGTTAAAAGGGAGACTAAAACCATGGGATGTTTAGTTACTGCATTGGTGGTGGCGACATTTTCCGCCATCACTGCCATCATTCTGGGTTACTCGATGTTCACCACACTTCTGGTGTATTCGCTCAGCGGTTCAGCGGTAGTGCTGGGATTTGTTATCATGTCCGTGTTTTCCAAAAATGATGGCTCGTAAGCCCTACAAACGACCCTAGCAACTTGTTTTGCTGGGGTCGATTTACGTCTGGGTATTTAAGCTTTACTTATTCTTTCAGAATATTGGCCACTGTCAGTGTTGACCGCAATTACATCGCCTTCATTTATAAATTGCGGTACCTGAAGAACAAAACCTGTTTCTAAAATCGCTTCTTTAGTAGCGCCACTTGAAGTGTTACCTTTAACTGCTTCTGGAGCTTCTTTTACCTTAAGCTCCACTTTGATAGGGGTAATGATACTCATAATTTCATCATCAAATAAAATGGCTTGCACTAGACTATTTTCGGTAACAAAATTTTCCATATCACCAACGTGGTCAGTATCAAGACTAAAGCGTTCTTTAGGGTTGTTTACTTCACAAAACCAATATTCACCGCGATTTTCGTATAGATATTTGACTTCACGCTTAGTGATGTCGGCTTCTTCTAAGACATCAGACTGATGGAGAGTTTTGTCTATTACTTGCCCAGTTCGTAGATTCTTCATTCGAACGTTATTACTGGCTTTTTGTCGGTCTTTTTTGGAAATTGATGAGGATAGTACCAAATACGGATCTCCGTCCATGGTGACGGTTCTTTTTGCGGTTACATCGTTATAGTTTATTTTAGCCATGGCAAATTCTTAAATTTATTAGCAGGAAGATTATATTTCATTTTAGATTAAACGCAACAAACAAATGGTTATTAAGTTACTCTAAAATTTGAAGTTAATTTTTTTTAAAATCACACCTTAAACGCAAAAATACACAACTTCCAAGCCATTACATGAGTGATAGTATATGAGCATGTTAGGTGAATATATTTCGGATAACGAAACGGCTGGTGAATTGTCAGACGAAGAAATATTAATTCGTTCGCAGGTAAAACCTTGGTATTTTGGAGTGCTCTTAGATCGTTACCAAGAGGCGTTTATGCGTAAGGCCAAAAGCATCTTGTTTAATGAACTTGATGCAGAAGAGGTGGTGCAAGATACCTTTACCAAAATCTACATGAATACTGATAAGTTTAAGCCACAGGAAGGGGCTAAGTTTTCCTCTTGGGCTTATCGGATTCTTCTAAATACGGCTTTTACTCGCTACCAAAAGTTAGTTAAGGAAGGGCAGCGATTTTATAATATTGATCCGGAGTTTGAAAATATGGTCAAAGACAAAATCGACCACACCGGAATGATGGAGAAGCGAGACGCTGTTGAGAGAATATTGGAACGTTTGCCGGGGCATTTCACGGTGGTTCTGAGGTTGCATTATTTGGAAAGATGGAGTCATCAGGATATTGCTGAAGAAACTGGCGAAAGCGTTGGTACGATAAAAGCACGAATTCATCGAGCCAAATCAGCTTTTCGAAAGAACCAAAAAGAAGGCGAGATTGATTTGCTTTTAGAATAATATTTTTGTGTACTCGCTTTCGTAGTGATTGAGAGTATCTTCGAGGTGAAACTTTTAAATAAATTGTTTAGTAATAATAATTGCTCCACATATATGAAATACAATTCAAAAACATTAAGAAGAAAAATCATGCTACGCGTATATTATGCTTACGCAATTAGTTTGATTACTCATCCAATGGCAATGCGAGGTATCGCTTTTCCAATAGCTTTAGCTATCTTTGCTAAGCAGGTACACGTAGCTAGTGTTATCAATAATGCTTTGGCCACTGATCTTGGTCGCTTACCTTATTTTATTTGGAATGCTTTTGCCCGAGGTGAAGTGGTAACAATTTTTGCGGTTGGTGTAATGATTTTTGTAGCTCTATCAGTTCCGTGGAAATTGGTGCGAGTACCATTAGGACGAGCGTTGGTAGCTTCTTAATATTTAAAAATACGAACAAAAAAACCGGCGCCCTTAAGGGCGCCGGT
>JAGQLZ010000092.1 GCA_020428895.1 Candidatus Kaiserbacteria bacterium | reverse complement strand
CTCACCACCTACGATATTCTTAAATGCTGCAGTGATATCTCTTCCAACATGTCTGGCTCTTACGGTACTACCTCGAGCAACACCTAAGACCTCATTTATATTACGATGTGGGATGAATTCTGTAGTTGTTATTATCATATTAAATAATTATTGTTGATCATCAATTGATAATGTTAGTAATTGTTGCTGATACCAAGAAAGCTCCAAAACTTCCGTTGGCAACCTATCTGTCTCTCCAAAACCACAGCCACCTTCTGATTCTAATTGTACCAAATCACGCCTTCCTTTGTATTTCAAACCTACCACTAAATTGTCTGAATCATAGTAACTGGAACTACAAAATTCGTCAGCTGGTTTTCTTGTAAATTGATATCTAGGATAATACGCACCGCCAATACGTAACATTTCCATTGGATACATTACCTCTTCTGAACCCAGCGGTAACAAACCAATGGCCACTGCTTCAGCCGCCGAAATCCAGTTCTGGGTGTACAGTCTAGTTATGTACGTATCACCTTTTTGCCACTTAGGATAACTTAATTTCATATCACTAATAGATAGTTGCCAAGTTTCAATTCCTTCTGGCGTAGCTGGATCTTTACCTCGTATATAATATTTATCATCCAAAACTGATATGCCGGTAACTACTACTAAGTGACTAGTTTCGTGTATCGGATCGCCATTGTTGTAATAATAATGAGATAGTTCTGCCATAACGATACGACCATCTTCAATCATCTCTTTAATATTTACAATATTAGGATTGTCTATCTTATTCGTTACAATCGGTAACTCATGCTGACGCATAAATTCATTAGCTCCAGTTATAAAATTTCTTTTCAGCACACCCTCTCTACCATCATCGCCATATTTTAAAGTCTTGCGTAACTTACTAATCATCTCGTCTTTTTCAGGAAGTCCTCCGACACCAATTCTTGAACCAATCAAGGCTAAAAGACTGTCCGCCATCACGGTTGGTGCACATTCCATAGCGTTCTGAGTATGATCTGGGACATCAAAAATTGAATCGAAATTCCAAACCCGACCTTCCGCATCAGAATTACCAGTAAATATATTGCTAACCATCTCTCCAAAACTGGCTGATCCTCTATATAAGTCAGGACCAATACCGGGTACATTCAATCCCAATCGTTCGCTAAGCTCTACTTGCTTGGTTCTAAATAAAATCTTTCGATAACTTTCATCAATAAGAACTTGCCACTCTTCATATTGTTTATCTTCAGTTAAGAGTAACTGACCAAAAACATTAGACAGTGAATAAATTTCTGGATCAACTACATTAAATTCATAGTTGTTTATCTTATCAGCCAATAGATAGGCTGGGACATTTTTTAGCACCCACTCTTCTTGAGTTTTACCATTTTTTGTTGTGTATGGCCCATATTTTTCATCACGATTGAAGTCTAGAGCTAAGTTAACTAGCGGATAACCCCCATCTTCATTCACGCTAATACTCGCCGCTACTGCCGAATTGGGAATTTTATTTATAGTATATATATACAAAGAGCCTTGCTCATCAATAATTTTTGAATCAGGAACTGGTAGCGTATCCGCCTGTGTATCAACGAATTGTTGAGTAGCGACTGGTTCAACACTTTCTTCATCTACAAANNAAAATTAATTATGTTGCTCCAGTAGACAACAAAAAAAGAAATCAAAATCATTACAACCACCAAAATGGTAGGTACCACTTTTATATTCATATCTTAATTATAACAATCTTTATTTGGTCACTTGAATATTTATCCAACAATATATAAATATTTTTTGTTTACAGTATAATCACTTCAATGCCGGAATTACCTGAGGTCGAAACTGTTCGTATTCAACTACTTAATAAGGTGGTTGGTAAAACCATATCAAATACAGAAGCTTATCATGCCAAATCAATAAACCATGACGGTGAATTTAATAATAAATTAACTGGTAAAGTTATTTCTAATATTGATCGGATTGGCAAGTTACTTATTTTTTCATTTAAAGGTGAGGAAAATATATTTTTATTAGCTCATCTTAAAATGACCGGCCAATTCTTTTTTGTAGAAAACAATGAGGTTAGCGGTGGCGGGCATACTGCTAACGAAAGCGATTTTCAAGACTTATCAAATCG
>JAGQLZ010000091.1 GCA_020428895.1 Candidatus Kaiserbacteria bacterium | reverse complement strand
AAATAGCTATAATCTAGTCTTATCCTATTATTTAAAAAGCGCAAATCAAATCCGGCTTCAAATCCTTTTTTTAGTTGTGGTTTAACGTTTTCGTCAACTCTTACGTCTTTATATTCATACCCACTTGAACCACCCCAAGGAAAACCGCCCCCTCTTTGAAGCAAGTTTGTCAATGTACCGGGTAATCCGGTACCTACTTGAGCGTAAGATAATCTTAATTTAGCAAAAGAAATGGTTTCATTATCATTAAATAACCCTTCTCTAAAATCATAAGCTAAACTTACTGAAGGATAAAATACAGATTTATTTTGAGGCATTCTAGATAGCCAATCATTTCTACCTGTGATAGAAATAAAAAGCTGATTGTATATGTCAAATTTTAATTCGCCAAAAAGACCAATATTTCTTTCTCTGGTTAAATCATTTGATACATTAAATTTATCAGTAGTATTACTTATATGAGTGTCATGGGGAAACAGTAGGTTTTCGCCATAAAGCCTATTGGATTCCCATGAATTACTGGTAACTTGATTACCTAAGAGCAATGAAGCTCCGATATCATCCGAAAGATCTTTTTTGAAAGTTACTAAAAAGTTAGACTCCAAGCCTTTAAAAATAACATCTTGGTTTACTATAAATCCATTTTCTCCGGAGCCCTCATCAGTATCTGAAGCAACAAATCTGTGGTATTGAGAGGTATAATTATCAAATTGTAAGGTGTAATTTACATTTATCCAATCGGCAGGCTTCCAATCTAAATTGCCTTTGGCTAACCAGCGGTTAGTATCTTCAGTTAGTGAGCTAAAATCCGCATTGTAAAGAGGGTTATCAATAAAACCAGGATAAGGATTTCTACGGGTACCATCAGGATTTAAATAATCAGAGATCGGAAATGTAGGTGTCCAATAACCTAATGCACTCATAATGGACTTGTCACCACCAGTAGGTTTTCTTGAATCTGATGTTGAAAGTGTAAAAGTAGAATTAATGGTAAAATTATTGGTTACATTATAACTGGAATTGACCCTAAAATTAGTTTTCTCATAATCCGTTCCTGGGATAATACCGTCCTCTTGGGCATTGGCAACAGAGACATAATAATTAAATTTATCTGTAGCACCTGACAAACTAGCATTGGTATTTAGAAAAGTTCCGGTTTCAAAAATACTGTATGGATCATAATATCGATCATTAGATAGATTAACTGTAGTGCCATTGTATTCAAAACTATTATCAGAATAGCGAACACCCCAGGTATATGGGCCATTACCGCTACCTACTCCTGTAAGAGTATAGCCATCTTCAGCATCAGGAGTATACAACCTGTAAGGCCTACCGTAGCGCCCTTCTCTAAACACGTTTTGTAAGTCAGGTGTTTTTTTAACACTACTACTGGTTATACTAGAGGATAAAGTAATTTTTGGTTTTCCGGATTTACCTTTTTTAGTGGTGATAATAATGGCTCCGTTACCAGCTCTATTCCCGTAAAGTGCAGTTGCAGCAGCTCCTTTGAGAATATTGAAAGATTCTATATCATCTGGATTTAAATCGGCAGATCTAGTGGTTGCAGAATATTTTTCATTACTTAGAATATAAGTATTTTCACTGCTTCCAAGTAATGAAGGAGAAAAAGAATCATTATTCAAAGGAACCCCGTCTACTATTATTAAGGGAGTACTGGGAGTATTAGGGTCCATTGAGGTAATACCACGAATGAGAATATCAATACCACTTCCTACCGAACCAGAGGTCTTGGTAATTCTTAAACCTGGAACTTCTCCTTGTAATGCAGTAATTGCATTAGTTTTGCCTGCAACAACCAATTCATCGGCTTCAAGTCTTGAGGCAGCATACCCTAGTTCTCTTTCACTTCTTTCAATACCAAAAGCAGTTACTA
>JAGQLZ010000090.1 GCA_020428895.1 Candidatus Kaiserbacteria bacterium | reverse complement strand
TCTGTGCCATACTCATTACTAAATTTTTATACTCGCAAATATCGTGCTACCGCAAAAGTACTTGAAACTAAACCAAGAACCACACCAGTACCTACCAAGATTGAGAATATGTAAGCAAAATTAGATACGTAATATGAAAATAGATTGAATTCCAAGAAAGTCTCAGTATTTGGACCTAGATAAGCCAATATTGGATACAGAATCAATAACGCTAAAACTCCAGATATCAGACCGTACATAATTCCCTGTAGCATAAACGGACCACGAATAAACATGTTGCTAGCTCCTACTAATCGCATTACAGAAATCTCTTCACGTGAGGTGTAAATAGCCAAACGAACTGTATTTAAGGTAATTAAAACTGACGCAACAACTAGAACCATCATCGTTATAAAACTAGCTTGTTCAGTCGCTTGAATAATTGTCGTAAGATTATCAATTGCCTCTTTATTCTTAATGTAGTTAATATTGCTAATTAATTGTGTCTGGGTTGTTTCTAGTTGCTTTTTTTCATCTAGAAACTGGGCGATACTTTCGTAGTGAGATGTTTTCTTAGCTTGAATGGCCAAAGTAGCTCGCAATGGGTTATCATCCAATTCTTCCAACGCCTGCATGGCCACTTCATCATTACGGTGTTCTTCTCGGTATTTTTCCAATTCTTCCTCACGTGAGGTATAAGTTACAGATTCAACATCAGCCAACGCTTCGAGTTCTGTTTTTAATTTTAAAATATCATTCTCTTCAGCTGTAGTAACAAAATATACGTTTATATCAACTTTTGACTGAAGTCTTTCTAATGACACTGTCAGTGTCTGATCAATAAAAATAGTAGCGCCAATAACCAACAAAGAAATTGTAATAACAAAAATAGAGGCTAAAGAAACATAGGCATTTCGCCAAAATCCAACAAATCCAGCTTTAAATACCCGGCGTAATGAAGTCAACATAATTATTATTATAGTATGTATTTACCACTTTCGTCATCACGAACTATCCGACCTTCGTCCATAGTGATAACTCGACGACCTAATTCATCAATTACTCCCTTATTGTGTGTAGTCATAACTACCGTTGTACCAAGATCATTAATTTTCCGTAAAATCTGTACCACTTCGTATGTAGCAATCGGATCTAAATTTCCTGTCGGCTCATCAGCCACAATAATGTCCGGCTGATTAACAATCGCTCTGGCGATTGCTACTCTTTGCTTTTCTCCACCTGATAACTCATGGGGGAAATTCCAAGCTTTATCATCCAAATCCACCAAGGCTAAAGCTTGGGGAACATTTTCTCTTATCTCCGCATCATTACGTCCATTTGCTTCCATTGCAAAAGCAATATTTTCGTAGGCAGTTTTACCAGGTAGTAATTTAAAATCTTGAAAAACAGTACCGATCTTTCTCCGGAATTGTGGCAATTTAACTTTCGGAATTGAGTGAATGTCTAGAGATTCAAAAAAGACACTACCTGAGGTCGGTTTGTCTTCTGCAATAATCATTTTCAGTAGCGTAGTTTTACCAGCACCGGAATGGCCGACAACAGACACGAATTCTTTTGGGGCAATCTGGAAGGTAACTTCTTGTAGTGCTGCACTACGACCATCGTTATATAGCTTAGAAACTGTGTCAAAATATATCATACGATGTAACGAATTACATTTTACTCTAAGTCTTTGGATGCGTCTAGAAACAACTGAATATTACCTGAAAAAACCTTATCTATTTGGCTAGTTTCAGTGTTGGTTCTGTGATCTTTTACTAACTGGTACGGGTGAAGTATGTAAGACCTAATTTGACTACCCCATTCAATTTTGACAGATTTTTCAACTGACAAACCTTTAAGTTCTCTTTTTTGTTGTTCTTCGTTAAAAGCTACAAGCTTACCAGCTAATAGTGATAAAGCTCGTTCACGGTTTTGCTGTTGAGAACGTTCACTAGATACATTAACTGATAACTTGCTTGGGACATGAACTATCCGGACCGCAGTCTCACGTTTGTTTACATTCTGGCCACCGGCTCCACCAGACCGAGCAAAAGAAATTTCCAAATCATCTTCATTGATATCTACACTTTTTATATTTGAAATACTCGGGGACACTTCTACTAAAACAAAAGAGGTTTGACGTTTACCATTTGAGTTAAATGGTGAAATTCTAACCAGTCTATGTACACCTGACTCTTTTGCAAAAATTCCGTAAGCATCTTTACCAGTTATTTCAAAAGTTATATTGCGATAACCATTGTGGTCATTGGGGTTGCTATCAAGTACCATAACTGACCATCCTCGACTCTCAGCGTAACGTTGATACATTTCCACCAACATTCGAGCAAAATCTTCAGCATCATCTCCACCGGCGCCAGCTACAATATTAAATACTGCCGGACATCGATCGTATTTACCTTTTCCTTCTGACGCATCTTTCAACTCCTGAAGTTCCTTTATTATGGCCTGAGCTTTAGTTGGCTCATTCCAAAAATCCGGCTGTAACATAGCCTTTTCAATTTCTGCAATTCTATTTTCAGTATCTGACATAATTTTGTATTAGCAAATTGTCGGTAAAATTGGGTGATTTATATCAAAATAATTATAAATCTACATTAATTATCGTAGTTTTTTAGTCTTGAATTTAAACCAGTATAGCAAAAACCAGAAAGGCGTGCCTTACGACACGCCTTACTTCTTCGATAACTAATCAGTTATCTTGTATTCAAATTTGCAAAAGCCTTCTTTACTTCATCTCTGCGATCAATTAATAAAAGCCGAGAACATTTAAGAACAGACATGTTTGATGTACAGAAATCAACCATCATTTTCAAACAGTCAGTTTCATTATGCGTGTCTAATACGCCCACATCTGCAAAGACTAGAACATTTTCTCGAGAACACACAACTACTGAAGTTAACATGATTCCTACCAGTTTGTTTTCATGGAAAACACCGATATAACGATTATTTTGTTGCTTAACCGCCCATTTAAATTGAGTATCTGAATTTCCTGGCAAAGTGTGCCAAAGTGCCAGAATTTCAGATTTCAAATTGACAAAGTTTTTCTTTGTCAGGATACGCACATCATAAGTCATTCACTTCCTCCAGACTTGATTCCGTGCGGAAGAATAACAGAGTCTTTATACTCTGTAAATAATAAGACCCTCGGAAGTGTCTTTATTATTGGAGCCATCTCGCGGGATTGTCCTGACG
>JAGQLZ010000089.1 GCA_020428895.1 Candidatus Kaiserbacteria bacterium | reverse complement strand
GGTTTCATCGGTCAGAATATGGCCGATGACTTTGTTGAGAGAGGGTATCAGGTGGTACGTTATGCTAAAGAAGAGCCATATAAAAATAATTTAGGAGAACTTAAAAAATGTCAGCTGGTTTTTATTGCGGTGCCAACTCCCACTAAACCAACTGGTTTTGATTCTTCGATTTTAGAAGAGGTATTGGGTTTATTAGAGGCTGGAACTAAAGTAGTAATCAAATCTACGATTTTGCCAGGAACCACCACCCGTTTGCAAAAAGTATTCCCAGCTTTGGTTTTGATGCATTCACCAGAATTTTTACGAGAGAAAACAGCAGCTCATGATGCACGTAATCCAGAGCGAAATATTATTGGTATTCCTGATTTTGATGAGGTGCACGAAACAGCCGCTGAATTTGTTTTGGAGGTTTTGCCAGAAGCGAAATATTCAAAAGTCATAAAGGTTGAAGAAGCAGAACTAATAAAATATGTTGGTAATAATTTTTTGACACTGAAGGTAGTGTTTATGAATCTTGTTTACGATTTATGTGTTGAAGCGGGAGCTGATTACGAAGTCGTTCGTGAAGCTATTGGGGCTGATTCAAGAATTGGCATTTCTCATACCAACGTAGTAGATAAAAGTGGACATCCTGATGCTAAGCCAGGGCGAGGAGCTGGCGGTCACTGTTTCCCTAAAGATTTAGCTGCCTTTAGAGAAATTTACGAAAAAACTTGTCCTGACAAAAAAATAGCTATTGAATTACTTAGAAATATTGAAAAAATTAATTGTAGTTTACTCAAAGAGTCTGATAAAGATTTAGATATAATTACTAGTATTTATGGCTAATTTGACCACCTCTAAACCCCAATCTGATCGTATAATTTGCCATTAGTCCAGAGTACTAGACAGTTTCACCTATGGTATAGTGTCCGCTATATGAAAGATGTCCTGAAAACACTGATGTTTGGAGCGCTATTCATGATTCCGTTCCTGACGTTATATGTAGAAAATGATTTATTTTTTCCATTTATTACCGGTAAAAATTTTGCCTTCAGAATCTTAGTTGAAATCGGCTTTGCTTCATGGGTTTTACTAGCATTATTAGAAAAAGACTATAGACCTAAGTTTTCTTGGGTGTTGTCAGCCTTCACTACATTAATTGTGGTGATGTTTTTTGCCAACTTATTTGGTGAGTATCCGTACAAAAGTTTTTGGAGTAACTTTGAACGAATGGATGGTTATGTGACTTTGATTCACGTATTTCTATTTTTTGTAACTTTAGGTGGTGCTTTAACTACTAAAAAACTTTGGAGCGCTTTTCTACATACCTCATTATTGGCCGCATTCATGGTCGGTATGTATGGTTTGGCTCAATATTCTGGAATGGTTGATGGAAAGGTGCGTATTGATAGTCGACTTGGTAACGCTGCTTACATGGCTATTTATATGTTGTTCCACATCTTTATCGCTCTGTGGTTCTTTGTTGAATCTAAGAACACGTTATCGCGTTCTATTTACGGAATACTCACGGTCATGTTTGTTTTCTTATTATTGGAAACTGGCACACGAGGTACAGCGGTTGGTTTAGCAGTTGGTCTAACTGTTATGGCGACTTACATTGGTCTGTTTGGTGCCAACTTTAAGAAGTTTAGACGCTACGCTATCGGTCTATTGCTGGTTCTAATAATTGGCGCTGGTAGTTTATATGTGGCCCGTGATAGTGAATTTGTTCAGGACAACAAAAATCTTCGCCGTATTGCTAATATCTCGGTAGATGACTTGACGGTTCGATTTACAATCTGGGGCATGGCTTACGAAGGTGTTAAA
>JAGQLZ010000088.1 GCA_020428895.1 Candidatus Kaiserbacteria bacterium | reverse complement strand
AGTTTATAAACAAATCTTTAAAAATTATATTTTATTAGATTTATTTTTACTTTCTTCCGTTCTTTTCTACTACTTTTTGTCGAGACAATTGCTGAGCGGCGTTCATGCTGTGCTGATAATAAAGTGCCTTAACTCCACTTTTCCAAGCTTGCATATAAAGTGCGTTAATTTCTTTTGGTGGAATAGTCGGCGGTACCATAACATTTAGCGATTGACCTTGGTCGATAAATTGCTGACGGTCAGCCGCTTGCTGAATTACTTCAGATTGTTCAATTTCTGGGAAAGTACGGAAGATGGCTTTCTCTTCATCAGTCAAGAAATCTAGGTGCTGCACAGAACCATCATGGTCACGGATATCAACCCAAACAGATTTTTCATCCTTTCCTTTCTCTTCTAAGAGCTTTTGTAAGAATGGATTCTTGATAGTTACTTTAAGTTTAGCGACATCCTTCACATAACAGTTACTCCAAACCGGTTCGATTCCTTGAGATACCTGTCCAAGAATGAAGGCTGAAGACGTAGTTGGTGCAATCGACATCACAGTAGTATTTCTTCGACCATAACCCTTAAGGATTTCTGGTTCACCATATTCTTTAGCCATTTCTTTTGAAGCAGCATTTGCTTTCTTCTGAATTAATTCAAATACTTCTTTATTAATTTTACGTGACTCTTCACAGTTAAATGGCAGTCCTCTTGATTGTAATAGTGAGTGATAACCAAGTACTCCAAGACCTAACGCTCGATTAGCTTTAGCAAAGTTATAAGCTCGTTCCATAAACGTAAAAGCCTGTTTATCATCTCTACTATCTGAATCACGGAGCTGTTCTAGCTTGGTAATAAACTCCTCCATAACCGCATCAAGCAAGTAAGTCATCGTTTCAACCAAATCAGTGTCTTTCCAATCATCGTAATGCAATACGTTAATAGAAGACAAACAACATACAAAAGACCAGTCTTCTTTACTTGGTAGCATAATCTCGCTACAAAGATTACTGGCATAAATCTTTAGTTTTTTGTCTTTGTATACATCAACCGTGCCGTTATTAGCATTGTCCGTAAACATTATGTACGGATAACCAATCTCACCACGGCGCTGAATCACTTTAGCCCAAATCGCTCGCTTCCCCTCATCTCCTTCCTCCATTTCTTTCAACCATTTATCAGTAACAGTTACGGCATGAGTAAGACCTTGGATTACGTTTCCTTCTGTGGCAATTTCTAAAAACTCAAGAATATCTGGATGTTCAATTGGTAAATAAGCAGCAAAATTACCACGTCGCACCGCGCCTTGACTGACTATATCAACCAAAGTATCGAACAGTTTCATGAAGTGAACTGATCCAGATGAGTGACCGTTGTCAGTTATCTCCGCGCCACGTGGACGCAAATCTCCAAAGTAACCAGAAGTACCACCACCATATTTACTCATCATTCCAACTTCAGCCTGTGTAAAAAGAATATTGGCCATGTCATCAGCTATGTAAGAGCCGAAGCAACTAATCGGGAGACCTTTCTTCACTCCAAAGTTTGACCAGACTGGCGAAGCTAGCGATATCCATCCCTTGGACATGTACTCTACAAACTTGTCAGAAAAACCTGGTTTCTTTAGAATTTTTTCAGCGTGGTCACCAATGAATTTGATACGCTCTTCAGCTGTTTGTCCATCAGACAAATAACCTCGAGCAAGAAAAGCACGACTATTTTCATTCAACCAATACCAAGGTTCTTTCGTCATAATTTTATAAAGTTATTTTTAATTCTGATAATTAAAACAAATCATCTCCTGTCACACTAGCTTGACGCTTGTTGTAGTTGATTGAACGTTTTTGGAAGAAGTCGACATGCTTAGTACCAATTACCTCTTCATCAAACCAATCAGTTTTCTCAACTAATTTTTCATCAACCATAAACACTGGATCAATACCAATACTAATTAATGAATTATTAAGACGATTTTTAATAAATTCTTTTACTTCATCTTTAGACAAGAAATCAAGTTCACCTTTTTCATAAATCCAGTCAACAATTCCACTCTCGGCTTGAAAAGCTTCAATACACATAGTACGAACGTGTTCTCGATGATCATCATCAAACCATTCTGGATGCTCCTTACGAATCAGATTAATTAAATCAATACCAAACAAACCATGAATCTGCTCTTCTTTAGAAGTAGCTTCCACTGCATTGCTAATGCCCTTGAACAAGTTTCTGTGTTTATTGAAACTCATCATAATCAAAAACTGTGAAAATAGTGATACGTGCTCAACAAATAGTGAGAACAGTAGTACAGCTAGAGAGTAATCTCGATTTTCGTTAGTTCGACTTAAAGCGATTACCTGCTCTAGATAATCAATACGTTGTTGAATTACCGGTACTTTAGTCAAATCTTTAAACTCATCATTAAGACCTAGAATTTCTAGCAAATGGGAGTAAGCGTCCATATGACGTACTTCACTCTCTGCAAAAGTAAAACCAACGGCACCAACTTCTGGTTTTGGCATCTTCTTGTAAATGTCTCCCCAAAAAGTTTTTACCGCTACTTCAATTTGTGCGATTGCTAACATTGCCTTTTTAATAGCGTCACGTTCTGCATCATTTACGTTAACTTTAAAATCATTAATATCACTAGTGAAATTAAACTCAGTATGAATCCAGTATGAATGTCGGATTGAATCAACATATTCAGCTAATTCAGGATATTCGTATGGCTTTAGATTGGTTCGCTTATGAAACAAATCACGTTCTCGCAATCGCTTTCGTCGAGCACGATAAAGAATGTAAGCTTTAGCTGTCTCAAAATAATCCATCTCCATCAGAGCAGCTTCAACCAAATCTTGAATTTCTTCTACTGACGGATTACCTTCTATACATTTACTAGCCAACGGACTATCTGGATCAGCTTCAATTGCTGCTTTGCACATTAAAATAATTTTTTCGTGTACAAGAGAAGCTACTTTTTCAGCATCTTCATCAGTACCCTCGTCAGTTTCTCGAAAAGCTTTGGCTACTGCATTTGAAATTTTTTTAACTTCAAACGCCTTAACTGAACCATCTCGTTTTCGGATATTAACGATTTCCATACTGCATTATTTATTTAATTTTAAAGACTAGTAATAAACACACTTATTGATGCATAAGGCGGGAGGGTGGTGCTAAGGGGCATTGAGCGGAGACCCAGTGGGTCGCGACCACGGAGTCTCGGCTCAATGCCGCTTAAGTATTGATTTCAATATCCTCAGTCTTCTTTGCTAAGAGGTGAATCATTCCTTTCATTGTTGTCTGTAAGTTCTCTTTTCAGTACAACCTTTGCGGAATCTAAATATTCTCGTTGTACAGGTGAAGGCATTGGTATCGGTGAAACAATAGCTTTATTGTTAACACCATCCATTTTAGTTTTGGACATGTTCGGGCTGTTTAATGGCTAATAAACTGCCTCTGAATGTCGCGATTTCAGAGTGAGCATCTTCTGATCTCTCGCAAAAATAATCGGTGGTGGTAGTATGCGCAACGAAACAGTTCGTGCGGCGATTATGTTTACGTAAGATCCTATTCATTAAGAGTTTCTCTAACTTCACCATGCGGCTAACATGATGACATACCCAAAGATCTATTTACCTCCATCGCATTTACCCATTGATGATGCGATATATACATATTAGCCATCTCTTATGAATTTGTAAAAAGCTGGTTGCATATTTTTTAGGGCTTAAAATAAGCATTTTAATGAAATTAAGCGGTGTAAACTTGTGGATAACTTAATATAAACATAATAAAAAGAACCGATTGACTAGTTGAACTAATCTTAAGTATGTTGGCTACTGTAAAAAAGAGCGCTGGCCGA
>JAGQLZ010000087.1 GCA_020428895.1 Candidatus Kaiserbacteria bacterium | reverse complement strand
ATAAGATTGTAGGAAACTGTCCGAAGCCATGAGCTGTCCTGAAGATGTATCACACCCACTTCCAGAGGACGGAATTGGGTTGTGTCATAGAAATGAGATGCTAAGAACAAAGCTCCAGTCTCGAGAGTGGTCGTGTGAGCACCGACAGCGTAGCGCTTGGCACGCTTACCGACGATGTTCTCTCCGAGCAAGTTGTTTTTTGCAAGGACAACTTGCCATCCCGCTTCACGAAGTTTGCTGGTAAGACCCTCGCACAGAGTGGTTTTACCAGCGAGATCAAGGCCCTCCACGAGGACCATCCGGTCTTCAGATTGCATGGTTAAACCCTCCAGTGCTTAAAACCTGTCTAACTATGCAATAGAATTTATTAAATTGCAAGACAATCTAAAATGCCTGTTTTGGGATCTGATCCATTTAATATTTTTTGTTCAGAACAAATAATGAGATTGAAGGCAAATATCTTTAAAGATTCATTTGGCTTGATGGATAAGTATGAATCATCAATCCACCACTTAACCTTTGGTAATCTGTACCTGTCTAAGGCATCGGCAGTGCGTAAGTACTTTTCATGGCCGTGTGTACCTTCAAGAATTTGATATACCAAATCGAAACTTTTATGTTTAGGGAAATTTTCCTTTAACCATTCCAGAGCACGAACCTCATGTCCTTCGTCTCCCTTGTCATCAAGACGTTGAGTGTCATGTATCGAGCATGCAAATAGAATTGCCCTAAGCTCTTCCAAATTCACTTCATCTCTTGCAAGCAGGTACGCATACAACATGACACGGCATGTATGCGCCATACCATGAATAGAAGAGACAATTTTAGGCTCCAAGTACCAATCTTCTTTTGGTGATTGATCTAGCAACAAATCAATATCACTCTGGTTAAGATCAAAACTCACACCTTCATGAGAAAATTCAGGTTTATTAGCTTGAATCTGATCAAGAGTCTCTTGATCCATATATTGAAAATCAGGTTGGTTTCTTTCTTGTGCTAATGACCAGAGACTTGTCATATTGATTTTAATTTTTCAACATCCTTGCTGTACAAAATAAGTGAAGCAACTTGGTGCGTATATGAACCGAGTTTTAGTTTTAATTGATCTGCAACGTATGTTTGCAAAGCTACTCCAAAGCAAATATCAATAGGCAATAAACTAAGTAGTTCGTTTGACCTCATTTGAACAACCGTAAACAGCTTCTCTTCTTCAATATAAAAATGTATACCGACTAAGCAAGGTATTTCACCAGATTTACCAAATACAAACTCATTTTTCCATAAGCTTAGGTACGCCTTTTTACTATCAGGTTCTCGTCTCAAACATTTTATAAGTGAATCTACTTCGTCAGATAAAATCAGTTGATTGTAATGGAGAGTTTCCAGTTCAAAAGCTTCGTCTTGTTTACTGTGTGAAAATTTCTGACCATCATATGAGACAGGATTCTTGTGTAGATCTGGCTCTAAAATTAAAAAATTTGCAGATTCATGAAAGGCATGTTTTTTATCGACATTCAAAGAATCTTCCAAACTCTCTTTTACTTGCTGAATGCAAGCTTGGTATAAAGCATCAGCTGCTTTGCTAGTAATATTCATACTCATGATTTTACACGTAAGATTGATAAATTATCATTCGTGAGAAGCGGATTTATATCTAACTTAATACTCTCTAACTGCTCAACTATACCTCCAGAATATTTTGCTTTGTATACCGATATATTTTTTGATGCGGTTATACCATGCTCACCTTTAGGGATAGTTTCGTATTGGAATAATGCGATATCACCCAATTCTTCTCTCAAAGAATCAGCGCCACTTTGTTCAATAATATTTTTAGATGGTCCAGTTTCAGTTTTTAAAAGTAATCTGCCAAGCACAGATTCTGGATGAGTTTGTAACTCATTGAGGTAGAAGCGGACTCGTTGAGTGAGAAAGTAAACTAAGTCGTAAACATCAACATTATTAATAATGTCACGTTGTTGGAGATTGGTGGAGTGTATTTTGGAATCAGTGACAAAATGTGTGGTACTAAAGCTGGTCTTTAATTTTGGAGTAACATCGAATAGATAATCTTTGATCTTCCTGGCATA
>JAGQLZ010000086.1 GCA_020428895.1 Candidatus Kaiserbacteria bacterium | reverse complement strand
TTAATCATATAAATTTTTAGAGAGGTTAGAATAATTTATCTATATTTTAAACACTAATTGATTTTGTATAGGTACAAAAATTATGGCCGGTATCTCTGTCGCTTTTAACAAAAATATGTTATCAATGTACCAATATGTTTGTAGATGAATTATCAATTGAAGCTAAAGCTGGTAACGGTGGTGATGGAGTAGTCCGTTGGCGTCATGAAAAACACAAACCAAGAGGTGGTCCATCTGGAGGTAATGGTGGTCGTGGAGGCAATGTTTATGTCCGTGGAGTCCGTGATTTAAATTTACTTTCTAAATACACCGGCTCAAAAATTTTTAATGCTGACAATGGTGCTGATGGTAGAAAGAACAGCGAGCATGGTAAGAATGGAGAAGACTACATTATTGATGTGCCAGTAGGTTCAAAAGTAACCGATTTAAATCGAGATCGGGTTTTTGAAATTGATAAAGAAAATGAGTTAGTAAAAATTTTAATTGGCGGTTCAGGTGGGCTTGGTAATGAATATTTTAAATCTTCAACAAACGTAACTCCACTTCAATGTACTCAGGGTAAAGCAGGTGAGTCTGGAAGTTTTCTAATTGAGTTAGGTATTGTGGCCGACGTAGGTTTGATAGGTTTTCCAAATGCCGGCAAGTCAACTCTTCTTAATGCACTTACAAATGCTTCTTCACAAGTTGGTAGTTATGCCTTCACAACCCTCGAACCTCATCTTGGTTCTTTTTACGGGTACACTTTGGTTGACATCCCAGGTCTAATTGAAGGTGCTTCAGTAGGAAAGGGGCTTGGACATAAGTTTTTAAAGCACATTAGTAAGACAAAAATGCTTCTGCACCTAGTTTCTCTGGAGTCTGAAAGTCCAAAAAACACGTATTATACCATTCGTAAGGAGCTTTCTGACTATAGTAAGTTACTTGAGGATAAGGAAGAATGGATTATTTTAACCAAATCTGACCTTTTAAATAAAGAAGATATTAATGAAGTTGTAAATATCTTTGACAAATTTGAGAATCGTGTGTTTGTTCTGTCTGTAGAAACAGGCGATGGGCTCAAAGAATTAGCTGATGCCCTTGTATCTAGACTGCGAGAAAAGTAAAATTAATCACATTATTTACATTTTTTATCTATAATTATGTCCAAGTACACACCAACTATCGGATTGGAAATCCATGCTGAGCTAAAAACTGATACTAAGATGTTTTGTGGATGCAAGAATGATCCCCATGCATCTGAAAGCAACTCTAATGTGTGTCCGGTTTGTTTAGCTCACCCAGGTACATTGCCGACAGTGAATGAATCAGCAGTTGAGAAAGTCATTCAGTTTGGTGTAGCAGTTGGATCTAACATTGCTACGTTTAGTGAGTTCGATAGAAAGAACTATTTTTATCCAGATATTCCAAAAGCTTATCAGATTAGTCAGTACGCATTTCCGTTAGTGTCAGGCGGTGAGATTGCTGGAGTACCATTGACTCGAGTACATCTCGAGGAAGATACTGCTCGATCACAGCATGATACTAGCGAAGGAAGTTTAGTAGATTTCAATAGAGCTGGTGTGCCACTTATGGAACTGGTAACTGAACCAGAAATTCATGATGCTGACACGGCAGCGTCATTTGCAAAAGAGCTACAGTTATTACTAAGAACTTTAGGTATCTCTGACGCTAACATGGAGAAAGGAGAGATGCGTGTTGAAGCCAATATTTCAATTAGTGACAGTGACGAGTTAGGTACTAAAGTAGAAGTAAAAAACCTAAACTCATTTAAAGCAGTTCGGGGTGCTATTGAATATGAGATTGAACGACAGACAGTTGCTTTAGAATCTGGTAATAAACTAGTACAGGAGACTCGAGGTTGGGACGAGGTAAAAAATCGAACCTTTTCTCAACGCTCGAAGGAGACTGCTAAGGATTACCGTTACTTTCCTGACCCTGATATACCTAAACTGCAGGTGGATAGTTACCCGAGATTTAATAAATCTCGTTTAGAGGAGATAATGCCTATTTTACCTAATAAAAAGCGTGAAAACTACGGAAATCTCGGATTGAATGAAGAACAAGTTGACACCTTAATTCAAAATAAAGTTCTGGATAAATATTTCCATTCAGTAACTGAAATTGAGACTGACCTAGAACTTCTAAAGCTGACTGCTAATTACTTAATCACTGACTTTGCACCTTTGTTACAAAATAGTGAACCTGAGCTAACACTTTCACCAAATAATTTTTTAGCGATAGTTAAACTAGCTTACAACTCAAAAATTAACTCCAGAACCGCTAAAAATTTGATTATGGATCTATTTGATAAAGACGTTGATCCGGAAGCTTACGCTCGCAACAATAACCTTTTACAAGCTAGTGATGAGGCTGACTTAATACCAATGGTGCAAGAAATTATTGCTCAGAACCAATCAGTTGTTGATGAATACTTAGCTGGTAAAGAAGCGTCTTTAAAGTTCCTAATTGGTCAAGGTATGAAAGTTTCTAAAGGAACAGCTAATCCGCAGGTATTGGCAAAATTACTTGAATCCGAGATAACAAAGAAATAGTCAATATTTATAAACAGTTCTCGTCTGTAAGAAGTTGATAATCTCGTGTTATACTGACTAGTAATGAAGCAGGTAGTTCTTGATGGTATTTCCTATACAAAAGCCGCAGAGGTAGCCAAGAAATTTGGTTATACTTCTGATTATGTAGGGCAACTTTGTCGTTCAGGTAAGGTTGATGCTCAATTGATTGGGAGAAGCTGGTATGTTTCTGAGGATTCGATTCAATCTCATAAAAAACAGCGCTATCAAAAAAGTCCCAAGACACCTACAGTTAGAGCAATTAAACCAAAACAAGTATTGGTAAATAAAAATCGTCAAAACGAGAAAACTATAAATAATAAGGTTGCTATTGCGACTGACGAGAAAACTTATCAGGTATCTGTCAGGAAAAGTTTGCCTAAAAAATCAGTTTTACCAATAACTCGTAATAAACTAGATAAAAATTTTGAAGAGCGAATTCAGTGGAAAGCTAATACTGTTTATGAACAAGATGAAAAGGATTTAATGCCTGAACTTAAGAAGCCTAAAATTGAAGAAAAGCCTACAAAAATACCGGTTAATCCTGCTGATGCGAAGAAAGTTCTAGTGGAAGGAAGTGGTCAGCCAGAAGCTAAATTACAACCAACTAAAATGCCGACAATTTCCCTTAATGGAACTCTGAAGATTGAAAGTTACGATGTTGAATTAGCGGAAAATATGTTGGAAAATAAGCCTGAAATAACTCATTCTCAAAATCCTAAACAACTTAAGAATACCAAAGGAGTAATTGCATTACGTAGAGAGAAAAAACTGGATAAGCCTAGTTTTACACCAAAATCAGTACTACAAAAAAATACTGGAAATCCATTAATGGAGCCTGTCTTAGATGGTGATTTGGATGTTTATGATGAGATAGGTCTAAATTCAAATGAACTTGCTATTGAAGAAGAAGTTCCAAGGTCACGTTGGGTTACTTACGCAACATTGATAATCTGGTTTTTGATATTCCTTACACCAGTACTTATTTTGGGTATAGAGTTAGTGGTCACAGGTACGCAAAATTCTCTATCTGAATCATTTTTATTTAATCTTTCGGCATTAAAAAACTTCTCACTTTTTTAATAAAATTAAGTTAAATTTTTAATTAGTTTATACACAGTAAAACTGTGTTAAGTAAACAGATATAACTTTATAATTAAAGTTATATCTTTATATGTACGGAGAAATCACCACCGACGAAAAAAACTTGATAGCCGTTAAAGAGGCAGCGCAAGCGGTCGGTTATTCTCGCGACTATATCACCCGTCTAGCCCGTGAGCAGAAAATTATCGCTGCCCAAATTTCTCGTCAGTGGTTTGTTAATCTCGGGTCACTCCAGTCTTTTGTTGAATTAGTTGAAATTGAAAAAATGGCACGGAAGAATCAATTACGGGCAGAAAGACAAATCGAACGTTCTCTTTTCGAGGAGCAACAAAAATTTCTAAGCGACGTTCAGTCACAGGTTGTCCGTTTTTCTCCT
>JAGQLZ010000085.1:1972-5750 GCA_020428895.1 Candidatus Kaiserbacteria bacterium | reverse complement strand
GTTCCGAGTGACTGAAAAATCATACCTTTCATACTTACTAGCGATTGCCCATAATCTTCTTGTAAATTATTACCGTTCACCAAAGCCTATTTCAATTGAAACAACAGGCATTGATGTGCCAGAAGAAATTTGGAGTAAACTAGAAACGAAAGACAATATAAGATCTATGTGGAGAGCAATTCAACAGTTGTCCATTAAAGAACAAGATATTTTGTATCTAAAGTATCAAAAGGGATATAAAGTAGCTGAAATTGCTGAAATTGTCGGCAAGTCAGATAATGCAGTTAAACTTATACTATCAAGAGCTCGTAAAAAGTTAGCTGCTCATCCGTATTTAGCATCGATGAGAGGATTTAGTGACCAAAAACAAAAACCTCGAAAAGGTCGTTATTCAAAAACCTGACACCTTTTTGTTACTAATGTGTTTATTTTACGGTCGGCTATTATTAGTGGTAGTTATCTTAACTAACTTATGTTGAATCAAGCTTGGAAAATACGCCAGTATTATGTACGACAATTATTTACCTGTTTGACTGAGCGTATGTTTAAAAAGTAAAATGACACCTTTTTTGGTTTTAAGTGTTTATTAATTAGATACTAAGTTATTTCTTGGTATCAAATAATAGATTAGCAATTAAAAAATACGTTTGGCTTATTGAAAAATTGTCTCTTGCTAAATGCTTAGTTCTCCAGCTTGTGCAATTTTCATTTAACAGAGTATAAACGTGTATTACTGACAACAAAATATTCTTATGAATTTATGTGACAGTAGTCATAAGTATGTGTGTAGACACTTGGATTGAAGGGTAAACCAGTTTGGCATCTTCATCATAAAGGTTAGTATCTTAATATTAATTTAATTATGAAAATTACAAAACGTAGCGAACATGAAAATGCCCACCTGCCTGTGACGCAGTCTGATCCAGTTTCGTCATTGCGTAGTATGCATAATATGATGGACAGATTGTTAAGTGATCGGTTTATGACCCCGTTTGGACATTTAGGGCTTACTGATTCTTTTGGGTCATTTAGCCCAAAGGTGGATATTTCAGAAACAGAAAAAGAGGTTAAAGTCCGTGCTGAGGTTCCGGGTATTAACCCTGAAGATGTATCGATTGAAGTTACTGATGACACTCTCTCGATAACTGGAACTATTGAAAAATCAAACGAAGAAAAAGATGAAAATTATTACCGAATGGAGAGAAGTAGCGGACAGTTTTCAAGAGAGTTTATGTTACCGTCAAAAGTTGACGTTGACAGTGTAAATGCTGAAGCGAAGAATGGCGTGATTGTTATTACGCTCACTAAGCAACCGTCTGAACAAAAACGCAAAGTCAAAATTAAAACTTAAATTATTAGTTTATTAAAAATAGGCTTATGTATGATGGGTATAGTCACTCCGACAGAGAACGGAGTGGCTGTACCGTATTTACATAAATTTTATTATGAAATTTGCATTAAATAATTTTATACAGACAGTAGCAGTTTCAATAGTTACCTCCCTTGTTGTAGTTGGAGCAAGCTACGCTNNGCAAGCTACTATTTTTTAATACATAAGCAAACAGTTTTCTTTAGTAAACAGACTAATAATGAATATTCAGAAAATAATATTTTATCAATAGATACCACTATCCCTGATGTTGTAGAAACTGCTATTCCAGCGGTAGTTTCGATTACTATTTCAGCAGACGTGCCTGTAATCGAACAATATTATGACGATTTCTGGAGCCCGTTTAGTGACTTCTTTGGTAATGGATTTGGTTTTCAAATTCCTAGACAGCGACAAATCGGTACCGAACGTAGAGAAATTGGTGGTGGTACTGGGTTCTTTGTTTCGGCTGATGGATATTTAATTACTAACAAACACGTAGTCGATCAAGAAGGAGTAAGTTATACAGTGGTGGCTAATGATGGTAAGTCTTACGATGTTGTAGTGGTAGCTAAAGACCCGACACTTGATGTAGCAATTCTGAAAGTTGACGCGGATACAGATTTTCCGTTTTTAACATTTGCTCCAATCACGGAATTACGACTTGGTGAACCAGTTATAGCTATTGGAAATGCTTTAGCAGAATTTCCAAACAGTGTTTCGGTAGGTGTGGTTTCGGGACTTTCAAGAGACATTGAAGCGGGAGATGGATTTCGTTTTCGTGAATCACTTGAAGGTGTAATACAAACAGATGCCGCCATTAATCGAGGTAATTCTGGTGGACCGCTGCTTAATCTTAAAGGGGAAGTAATTGGAGTAAATGTTGCAATGGCTGGTAATGGTGAAAATATTGGGTTCGCATTACCAAGTAATGTAGTTAGTTCAGTATATGAAAGTGTGGCCAAACACGGTGAGATAATAAGACCTTTTTTGGGAGTTCGTTATATGCAAATCACAAAAGAAATTGCTGACAAAAACAATTTAGATATTGATTATGGTGTACTTATCGTTAGAGGAGAAGAGCGTACTGACCTAGCAGTTATTCCAGGATCACCAGCAGACAAAGCTGGTCTTGAGGAAAATGACATCATTTTAGAAGTTGATGGTACTAAACTTGATGGTACAAAAAGTTTGTCTGCACTGCTAAGAACATTTAATGTGGGCGATAAAATTAAACTTAAGTTAATGCATGATGGTGAGGAAAAAGACGTGATAGTTGAACTTGAAAAATATTAACCATAATAATCTTTAATGTTAAACACAATAAAGTTATTAATTATAAATAAGATTAGGGATGGGGAATAAAATTCTCCATCCCTAATAAAAATACTATCTATAAAAATATCCACCCACTGTTTTTAATTATTTATCTTGCTAAAATATCTAGATGAAAAACAATATCTTAATTTTCTTCAGTCTAATCATTATTTTAATTATTTTAGTGATTATTGCTGGTGTATATAAATTTAATTACCTATCTTCGCTACCTAGTTATGATGTTGATGGTAATAAAATTGATGAAGTAGAAAATGTTTTAGATTATAAAAATACTACCTATCGGATTGACGCTGAACCAGTTACTTTGGTTGACGGATTTGCGGAAAAGGAAATTTTATCTGACTCTGCTTCAATGATAACCACCAGATATTTCGGTAATGAAGTGCGCACTGACCTAAATGATGATGGTAGAGAAGATGTGGTATTTTTACTTACACAAGACGCTGGTGGTAGCGGAATATTTTATTATGTAGTGGCGGCACTTAATACTGAAGCCGGCTGGGTAGGTTCAGAGGCTTTTTTGTTAGGGGATCGGATCGCTCCGCAAACTACTGAAATAAGCAGAGAACCAAATCATAATAATGTCATTGTGGTTAATTATGCAGACCGAGCAGCAGACGAGCCGATGTCTACGCCACCATCAATTGGTAAAAGTGTTTGGCTTAAACTAGATGTTGACTCCATGACTTTTGGTACGGTTGAAAAAAATTTTTCCGGTGAAGCAAATCCTGACATTATGACTTTAGATATGCAGACTTGGACATGGATTAATACTAGATACAATAACGATACTGAATTAGTGCCAAAGCAGGAAAAAGCATTTACGCTAACATTTGATGGTGATGGATCGGTGTCGGCGACCACTGATTGCAATAAGATGAATGGATCTTATGAGTTAGATGGTAATCAGATATCATTTGGTCCAATGGCAATGACTAGAATGTTTTGTGCTGATTCTCAAGAACAAGAATTTGCTGCAATGTTAAATGAAGTGCAGTCATTTTTCTTCAATGGTCGTGGTGAACTTATTCTTGAATTAAAATTTGACAGCGGTTCTGCCATGTTTCGATA
>JAGQLZ010000085.1:0-1871 GCA_020428895.1 Candidatus Kaiserbacteria bacterium | reverse complement strand
AAAAATCTACGAGTAAAACTATAGATTTGATTCAAAACCTCGAAATTATATTCGATTACAGTCATTCCTTCAAATAGTATAGAACCAAGCTGATAACTAATCGCATAAATTGGTATTTGCACTACAGGATTCCATATCATAATGGCTATAAAAACAGTTGGTCGGTTGATTTTTGGAAAAATAAAAATAAAACCTAAGGCCAATAAGGCACTAAATCCAAAAGACGGTAGAAGCGCTATAAAAGTTCCTACTGCTAAACCCAAGGCGATACCATGAGGTGAAAAATCACCCATTAACATTTCAGCCCATTTTTGTTTGATTGAATTAGTGACTTTCATATTCTTTGAGATGTTAAGTGGATTATAGCAAAGAATGAATGATAGCATTTTTAAATATAATTTGGGGTAAATTTATAGTGCGTTGATTGTTTAATGTAAGTTATCTCGACAAAAATATTTGTGTAGGTAAACTAAATTATATGAAAGCACGGGTAGCAGAAGAACATAAAACTAATTATGTAATTTGGGATAAAGACAAAGAGTTTTTAGCGACCGTTCGAGGCGCCTTTTTTACTGAGCAAACTTTTCCTAAGGTAGGTGATTATGTTGAATATACCGAACTTACCGATGGGAAAGCAGTAATTGAAGAGGTGCTACCACGCACGACTGCAGTCGTGCGCAAATCAGCGCATACTGGAGAGCCACAAACTATTGTTGCTAATGTCGACACGATATTTATTGTAATGGGTCTTGATGATGATTTTAATTTAAATCGACTTGAACGCTACTTGCTTTTAGCTGAACAAAGTAATGTACGGTCAGTAGTAGTTTTAAACAAAGCAGATAAAGTTCAAGATGCAGGTGACTATATAAAAAAAGTTAAAGACGTAGCAGGCTCTTCGTTAGTTTTTGCGGTTAGTGCCAAAACCGGAGATGGAATGGAAAAGTTGTTTACTCAAATACAAAATGATGAAACAGTAGTTTTACTCGGTTCTTCCGGAGCTGGAAAATCAACCATTACTAATTGGTTGTTACAAGCAGACAAGCAGTCTGTAAGAGGAGTAAGAGAAGATGATAGTCGGGGACGGCATACCACTACCTCAAGACAGATGTTCGAGTTACCGAGTGGAGGTTATTTGATTGATACGCCGGGTATGCGTGAGCTTGGTTTGATAGATGGTTCAGACGAAGATGAAAATACTGTTTTTGAATTAATTGAAGAATTATCTACACAGTGTCAGTTTAGAAATTGTGATCATGAAAAAAGTAAAGGTTGTGCTGTGCTGAAAGCTATTGAGTCAAATGAGTTAACCGAAAGACAGTTACAGAATTATCATAAATTAAAAAGAGAACGACAGTTTGAAGAAAGTAAAAATGATCCGGAATTAGCCTACCAAGAACGTAAACGAAAACGAGAACTTCATAAAGGTTATGACAAATTTATAAAACAAAAGAAGTTTCAAAGAGATCTTTAATTTAAACTACTCAAAAACCTATGTCTAAAAATCAAAACAAAACTAAACCTATTAAAATATCCGCTTCACAGTTTGTGAATGGTATTGAAAATCCCACATCTCGTAAAGAAGCTAAGATTCTGATGAATTTATTTAAAGATACAACTAAATCCAAGCCAGTGATGTGGGGTAATATGATTGGTTTTGGTTCATATCACTACAACTATGATAGTGGTCGAGAAGGAGATTTTTTTGCAACTGGATTTGCGATGCGAAAGAGTGGTCCAACTATATACATAATGCCCGGTTACGTAAATTATTCTAACCTTCTTAAAGACTTGGGCCCACATAAGTTAGGTAAATCATGTCTATATTTAAAAAATTTAGAGGGAATTGATTTAACTGTTTTAAAAAAGCT
>JAGQLZ010000084.1 GCA_020428895.1 Candidatus Kaiserbacteria bacterium | reverse complement strand
AGTTTTGAACAAAGTATCAACGGTAACTTACCCTACCGAGCTCAGATATTTAAGGATACTCTATTCCCCTTCTTATCTAAACTATTAGAATTTGAGATGACTGAATAATAAAAATCGCCGGCAGTCTTTAAAGACTGCCGGCGATTTTTATTATTCAGTCATCTCAAATTCTAATAGTTTAGATAAGAAGGGGAATAGAGTATCCTTAAATATCTGAGCTCGGTAGGGTAAGTTACCGTTGATACTTTGTTCAAAACTGTAACCAGTCTCTTCTCTAATAGTTCGGTTTATATAATCCATTGTGAGGGCTCGCAAGCTCCCGACCCCGTCAGTAGAGTCGTCACCTTTAGTGCTGATTAAACCGATAACATGACCAGTTTCGTTAACAATTGGCCCACCAGACGATCCTTGTTGGCCAATTTCGGTACCTCTAATAGAAAAAATATCAGCTGTGTTGTTACCGAAAGTGTAGATATCAGAAATTGCACTCGACGCAATTTTTGGAGTCAGCTCCACTGATGGTCCTTCAGTGAAGAAAGCGGCGGCTGGGTAGCCAGATACACGGACTTTTGCATTAACTTGATTATAAGTAAGTGGGTCGGTTTCTACGCCAATTGCTGGGAAAACCTGTGGCATAGGTTTATTATCTAAGCCAGCAGTAACATATAAAAGAGCGTAATCTCTTTCGCCGGTACCTGATGGCTTGTCAGCGGTAATCTGATTAGCATGAGCCAGTATCCAACTAGGTGGTATATAGAGAAGCGAAGCTTCGTACATTGGAGAAGCTGGATTACCGGTTCTGATAATACAATTTAAATCACCAACTTCTTTACTATTTTCAAGTAATAGCAATTGAGCAACATGAGCGTTGGTTAGGATCACGCCACTGGGGTGAATGAAAAAGCCAGTACCAGTAGTGGTTCGTTTGTATTTATCAGTGATTTGCGTGCAGATAATATTTACTAGGGCTTCTCGGGGATCATTGGTAATCGCTGTATTTGGCGTAAATCCTTCAAATAAGGCGGCTTTTTGGTAAGAGCTGTTCTTGATTAAGATGTCTGGTATGACCGATTTATTTTCGTAAGCAGAATCAAGTTTAGCTAAATAATCCACTTCATACTCTTCGGTGTTAGACAGGTTGAATAATGGTTGGGCAACTGTATTTACCAAAGCTAAATACAAACTAATAAAGCCAAAAAATATATCTGTGAACCAGCTCATAATGATTAGAGTATATCATTCATGAACATCATACTTCTAAATAACGAAATGTCATTATGATTTAATATGAAACTGATGATCCTAGTAGAACTGAGTATAAAATTTAGTATATAACTGCTTATGTTCTTTTAATACCAGCGTCATGGTTTTTTTATGGCTCATTATTATGTCACTTCTATTCAGTTGAATTATAGAATGGTTTTGCTATACTCTGCTGACCGCGGGATTAGTTAAATGGTATAACGACTGCCTTCCAAGTAGGTGAGGAAGTCCGGGGGACTTCAAAACGGAGTTCGATTCAATCGAAAAAAATACAATTCAATATATAATGCGGGATTAGTTAAATGGTATAACG
>JAGQLZ010000083.1 GCA_020428895.1 Candidatus Kaiserbacteria bacterium | reverse complement strand
TTAATTTAATTTTTTATACAGTCATATTGACTGGGATAATTTATTACGGCTACCGCAGGTACAAAAACAAAGACAAAGAAGACTTCGAAAAAAGAGATAATTAAAAAATAGGTGAGAGTCAGGTTAAGGGCGGAAATATCCTTAAGGATATTTCCNNCCCCTTAACCATTGCAACCTTCAGAAATCATGCTAGTATTCTTGCGACATGTCAAATACTCTATATGACGTAATTGTAATAGGTGGAGGTCCTTCAGGAATGATGGCCGCCGGTACAGCGGCCAAACGTGGCAAGCGAGTTTTATTGGTTGAGAAAAACAAAGTACTTGGCAAAAAACTATCAATTACCGGTGGGGGGAGGTGTAATATTTTAAATGCTGAAGAAGACATTCATAAGCTGTTGTCTAATTATGAAGATGCGGCTAAGTTTTTATATTCAGCTTTTTCTCAACATGGAATGAAAGATTCTCGAGAATTTTTTGAATCTCGCGGTTTACCAATTGTAGTCGAAGCCCGTAAGCGAGCGTTTCCAGAAACCCAGTTAGCTTCTGATGTAACTAAGGTAATGGAAAAATATATAAAGGAAAATAATGTTGAATTAAAACTTAAAACAAAAGCACAGGAAATCTTACTAGAAGATGGAAAAATTGTTGGTATAGCCACTAATAATGGAAATTTCCTAGCCAAAAAAATTGTATTAGCCACCGGTGGCGCTTCTTATCAAGAGACTGGTTCTACTGGTGAAGGGCTAGGTTGGTTATCTGACCTTGGTCATACTGTCCATAAACCAAGTCCAGATATTGTGCCTTTAATGGTTAAAGATGAGTGGGTTAAAAATGCTTCTGGTAAAACTTTATCATTTATGAAGATAACCTTCGCCTCCAACCGTACTAAAGAGGGTGGTCGGTTTTCTAAAACTGGCAAGATCTTATTTACCCATTTTGGTTTATCAGGTCCACTTATTTTAAATTCAGCTAGGGAAGTTAGTCGGATGTTAAAGTTTGGTCCAGTCGAAGCGACTATTGATATGTATCCGGATACAGATATTGGTACTTTACGCAATCGAGTGTTAGAAGTTTTTAATATTAATAAAAATAAAGAGCTGAGAAATGTATTAAAAGAATTTGTACCAGCGGGTATGTCTGAAGCGGTAGCTTCTCAACTTGATGAAGTTCTCCAAAGAACTAGAGTAAATGAAGTGACTAAAGAATCTCGGTACGCTTTGGTAGATCGCATCAAAGCTATGCCACTGACTATTAACGGTACTATGGGTATGGATTGGGCGGTTATTTCTGATGGCGGTGTAGATTTAACTGAAGTTGATACAAAAACAATGCAGTCTAAGATTTTTGATAATCTGTATTTTACTGGCGATGTGTTACATATCAACCGCCCGAGTGGTGGCTACTCTTTACAACTTTGTTGGACTACTGGTTGGGTGGTTGGATCTAATATTTAATATAAAAAGAGGGTGGTTGCACAGTATGCATCCACCCTCGTGTTTAGTTGCTGGCTGACTTTGTTTCCCAGCAATTTTTTGACTGATTCCAGTCATCCCAGTCACGACCATTACCAACAAATAAAGCTTTGGCAGCCTCAGTGTATTGATATTCGTCGTTGGTAACATCAACAAATCCGTTATTTTTCAGCCACTTCGCGTGCAGATTTAACAGGATTTGGAAATTACCAGCAGCAGAAGATGGTTTATCGTTGGGATCTACCGGTTTGTTAAGTAGTAGTCCACTGCCATCTAGTTCCCAGTGGATAATAGGTCCTCTGGGGTTACCCGACGATTCACACGCCGCTACTCGTTGTGCCATCCAGACTGCGTCCTTGCCTTCATCAGCAAAAACTTCTGCGATAACTTTCCGCAGATATTCATCTTGAGCCCAAGGATCCGACACATCGACGGGGTACTGGTCGTCGATTTTGCTATTTTTGTCACCAGAAGCGAAGCTCGCTTGCGCTGACAAAAGAAGCAGGAACATAGTAAGTGCGACCAAGGTCACACAGGTTTTCTTCAAGAACATTGGAGATTCCTTCTTAAGTTTGTAAGGGGTCTCCTCCCATTTTTCGTCGAGAATTCACTCGACCCATTGTTATGACGCTTTAGTAAGTACTTTCTTACAAATTAAATGATAATTGTTTTATATATAAAAATACTGGCCCAGAATCGTAATTCCGAGCCAGTAAAAGTGTCTGAACTTCACAAAAGGTGCTTGGCGATTATGTCATTGACGCACTGGGCCACCACGGCATTATCGACAGTTTGGTTACCCGTATTGACGTACCAGCGGTTGCTGGTGACGCTTCTTTGCTGACTGATTTTGCTTTTGTCGCCGAGAAATTCTGCCAATTTAGCCTCGTCTTTCGTGGCCTTGTCGACACAATTCGGTACCGCCCTGATGGCCGTTACCGCCGCCTTGTCTGCTTTGCTCGGAGAAGTAGTAATGCCGACCGCATTCAGACCGACGGAGCTGATTACAGCCCCAGCAATCGCTGCCCAGAGCAAGTTTTTATTAAAGTTCATGAAAGGTACTCCCTGATGAACAATTTCCCCAGCGGAAATTGTATAGATTAAAGTGTACGCTAATTTTGAGTAAATTAAATAATAAACGTAGGTAAGCAATTTTTGTCAATTATAAACAGATCATAATTCATAATCATGTATACTAAATTTAATAATTATTAAACAAATTTTAGTAAAGCATGTCTAAAAACATTTTAATTGGTGTTGTAGCGTTTGGTGGTATTGCGATTGTTAGTTCCTTAGTTTTTAATGGAAATGAAGATAGTGCAAATGAAAATTATGATGAAACAGTTTCTGTAGAAGAAGTTTTGAAAATCCCTGGAGATATCAGTAGTCAATTCCCAATATATCAAGAAGCAGAGTTGGATAACCTGCGTGATATTGATGGTGACACTGCCAGAGATTTATCTCTAAGTTTGGTAACAAATTCTAGTATTAAAGATGTTAATGATTGGTATCGTTCAGCTTTGTCTACCAATGGTTGGTCAATCAAAAGTGATAAAAACGTGGCTGGTTACCAGATTATTCAAGGAGAAAATAATAACTTGTATACATCTATGCAAGCCGCCAATGGTACAGTAGCGGGAACGGTAGTAATTAGCCAACATTTAAAAATCAGAAAAGAGTAATTAAGTTTATATAATCTGATTATTCAGTCACAGTTTCTTCAAAGCGGACTCGATTTTCTCTCATCCACTTTTTCATATCCTCTTTGGTTTTAGAAGGGTCACTTATTACATCCGCGTGCGCTTCCATGTAATGTGGTTTTA
>JAGQLZ010000082.1 GCA_020428895.1 Candidatus Kaiserbacteria bacterium | reverse complement strand
TTATGTGTATAGCCCGGCACGACCTTCGGTCGTGCCGGGTTTATACTTACCTATATACCTATTTTAATTAGGGAATTATGGAGGTAATACAAAAAATCATTCACAAATCGACACAGGAAAATTCTGCCACTAAAACATTTATTGTTAACATGGCAGTTAGCTTATTAATAGTTGGTGTAATCACCAGTCTAACTAGTGTCGCCAACGCCACAGAAGCCGAAGAAATCGATATAGAGGCCGAAAATCAACGGTGTTCGTTATTACTTTCTTCAAGAGACGGCAATAATGCTCAACGCACATACTGCGAACAGTGGCTTAAAAAAAATCAGCCTACTACCACTATTGAAAAACCAACCCCTGAGGGTTTCAATAATAGTTCTTTGACTAAACGTAAACAAGAACGGATTATTAATCTAGCGGCCAATATTAGTAACCAAATGGACGCTACTATCAATAGACTGAATAATATTTCTGAACGATTAGAATCACGCATTGCTAAAATACAAAATGGAGGTAGTGACGTAACTGGAGCCGAATCTAGTTTACAACAAGCGAAACTAAGAATTTCCGAAGCACAACTTAAAATTGCCAGCATTGACAGTGAAATTTATAATTTTGTGACTTCAGAAAATCCCAGAGAAAACTGGCTAGAACTTAAAAATATTTATCGAGCAGTTAAAGAATCTATATCACTCGCTCATAAAGAGCTGGTAACAACTGTAGCGCAACTTAAAAACACCTCTACCAATAACTCATTAGAAATCAATAGCTGTGAAGTAGATGACGACTGTGTATTTTTCTCGCCTGACTGTGAAGATTGTACTGTAGAAGCGATACCTTTATCTGCCCAAACTGAAAAGCTAAACGAAAAGAAAGCTTATTGTGAAGCTAATCCACCACAAGCCATGTGTGACTTAATGATAAATGGCACGCCGAAGTGCGTAGCGGGTAGTTGTCAGATAGTTGAAGATAATAATTAGCCTATGAATCAAATAATAGAACCAGATTTTGAAGGTGAGGAAATGAAATTACCTAGCCAAGAACATCGACCTATAACGGAAGAATCACTGGCTAAACCACAACACTCTGGAGCTTTGGCAGTTATTGTAATTTTGAGCTTAGTATTAGTAGCAATTGGCTCAGCAGTGTTTATTTGGTTTACTGGGTACCTTGTTAAAATTCCGGCTCCAACCCCAGATATTAAAATCGAAAGACCAACACCTGAACAAAACAACGAACCAGAAAGTACTACCGCTGAAGCAAGCACAGAAAGACTTAACGTGGTTAGCAACTCAGATAACTTAGATTTAATTGAGGCTGACCTGACCAGTACCAACTTACCCGAACTAGACGCTGATCTAAATGCTATTGAAGCTGAACTAGAAAACACAGAGGTACAATAAAGAAATAATGCATATGAATAAAGCGCGGCCCTAAAGGGCCGCGCTTTATGTTTAATGTAATGGTTGCAATTATTTCACAAGTAAGTAAACTAGCTCGGTATTATGACAACTCAAAACTGTTCACACAATGTAGATTATAAAAAAGCTTTTACAGTCACAAAAGCCGCTGGTTCAACTGTGGTTATTGAAGGCTCTCTACCATATGAAGAATTATTAAAAGAACGCAAAGGAGCCTTAAAACATCTAAGTAAGAATATTAAAATTGATGGATTTCGTACTGGTCATATACCAGAAGAAATGTTGATTAAGCAAATCGGTGAAATGAATCTAATTGCTGAAATGGCTGAACGAGCTTTAGCTCACGCTTATGGACATATTTTAGATGCCCATGAAATTGATGCTATCGGGCACCCTCAAGTAGAAATCAAAAAGATTGCCGCTGATAACCCATTTGAATTTACAGCTACTGTTGCTGTTATTCCTGAGGTTAAACTTTCTGACTACAAATCAATTGCTAAAGAAATTAACAAAGAAAAAACCTCTTCTGAGGTAACTGACGAAGAAGTTGAAAATCAAATCAAAGATATTTTACGACAAAAAGCCGCTTATGAACGTCTACAGCAAAAAGCTGCCGAGCAAGCCGAGAAAAAAGATGCCAGTGATGCCAATACAGTAGACTTGCCAACTCCAGAATCTAAAACAGCTAAAGCTGAAGAAGATAAAGAAGCTGAATTACCAGAACTTACTGATGAATTAGTAAAAACGCTTGGTCAACCTGGACAATTTGAATCAGTAAAAGACTTCAAAACAAAAATTCGTGAACATCTTGAAATTGAAAAGAAAAATCAAGTAGTATCAGAACATCGGGCTAAATTGACGGATGCCATCATTGAAACAACTGAGATGGAACTACCAACTACATTGATTGATGCCGAAATCAACCAAATTGAAGCCCAGATGAAAGAAGACATTAAACGTGCCAATCTAAAATTTGATGATTATCTAAAGCACATCAACAAAACTGAACAGGATTTGCGTAAAGAATGGCAACCAGCCGCTGAAAAACGCGCTAAGCTACAATTAGTTCTCAACGAAATCGCTAAGGCTGAGAAAATTATTCCAGATAAAGAAGCGGTAGAAAATCAGACTAAGATATTAATGGAACAATATAAAGACGCAGACGAAACTCGTGTAAAGATTTATGTAGCTTCATTATTACTCAATGAAGCAGTGATAAAAATGTTAGAAGAACAAAATTAATTTTACCGAAAAATCGAAAACAGGCGGTCCGTAGGACCGCCTGTTTTTTTAAAATAAAGCTTATTTTTCAATTTTAATACTTAAATAAGTAACTAATACTCCCTCCTTCAAGATTATTAGGCTTTTCTTTTTTCATTTCTCTGTTATGTTACTGGATAGAAAAGGAGTGACGTAAGATGGAAATTTTACTGT
>JAGQLZ010000081.1:758-2468 GCA_020428895.1 Candidatus Kaiserbacteria bacterium | reverse complement strand
CTTAGCCATGTATTCCAATTCATTACGAATCTCATCAGGTGATTTGTTGTGTCTCGCTGGATCTACCAGCATCATTTTGATAACTGGTATTTTTTGTAAATCATTTTCTGATCCGCAGGCTACAGCAACTATCAGATAAGCCATGTTAGTACCTCTTCGCTTGTTTCTAATGAAAAAATACTATGGATTTTTCAGGTCGTCAATGGTACACTCCCAACACTAAATATATGTCTAAAAAAGAAACAATATACGAAGGACCACTGGCAATTCGTGGTAAAGGTATTGGGTTTTTCACTATTCCTAATAGCCCTGATGATGCTGAAGATATCGTCATCGAACGTGAGAATCTTTCGTTTGCTCTAGATGGTGATGTGGTAAAAATAGAAGTTTTTCCCAAAGTCGGCGGTAAAAGACAGGAAGGAAAAGTGATTGAAATTCTAGACTCCAAACATCGAGAGTTTGTGGGTGTAGTAAAACCGGCTAAAGAAGGCCGGCCAGAACGTTACCTGCAACCAGACAATCACCGAATTCATATTCGTCCAATTCTGGCTGAGGCTACTGAAGCAGACGAAGACATGAAAGTAGCAGTAGAAATTTCTTCGTGGAAATCACCACATACCGAACCAATTGCTCAAATTACCGAAGTATTAGGTAAAGCCGGTGAACACGAAACTGAAATGAAAGCCATTATGCGAAATGGTGGATTTGCTCAAAATTTCCCTATCCCAGTCCAACAGGCAGCCGAGAAATTATTTCAAGATAAAGAAGAAATTTTTACGGAAGCTGAAAAAGATCCAAAACGTCGTGATATCCGTAATGTGACTACTTTCACCATCGACCCAGCTGACGCTAAAGACTTCGATGACGCCCTATCAATTAGAACTCTCGAAAATGGTCACACTGAAGTAGGTATTCATATTGCTGACGTATCACATTATGTAAGAGAAGGTGACGCTATAGATAAGGAAGCTCAAGAACGAGGCACTTCGGTGTATCTTGTCGATCGGGTTATTCCAATGCTTCCCGAAATATTGAGTAATGATTTGTGTTCACTACGTCCTAATATGGACCGTTTAGCCTTTTCGGCTATCTTTGAACTTAATGATAATTCAGAAATCCAAAACGAATGGTACGGACAAACCATCATCCATTCAGATAAAAGATTCTCTTACGAAGACGCTCAATCAATATTAGACAACCAATCCGGCGAGTTTTTGAACGAACTAAACAAACTCATGGAATTATCTAGAATCTTACGTAATCGCCGATACAAATCAGGAGCGATTGTTTTTGAGCAACCAGAAGTTAAGTTTGAACTTGATGATGCTGGTAAACCGATTAGAGCTTTTACCAAAGAGCGAACCGAAACTATGTTGATGATTGAAGACTTTATGCTTCTCGCCAACAAACGAGTAACTGAACACGTGTTTAAACTAACCAACAGCAAAAACCGTGACGCTGCTTTTATATATAGAGTTCACGACAACCCAAACCCTGACAAAATCGAAGAATTAGCTCTATACATTCACGCTCTTGGTTACGAGTTTGAAACCAAAAAAGGCATGGTTAGTGCTAAAAGCATTAATAAGCTAATGAAAGAGGTGGAGGGTTCACCAGAAGAAAATCTAATAAAAACCGCTACCATTCGCTCCATGGCTAAAGCTTTGTACTCCACCAAAAACATCGGCCACTTTGGTTTAGCTTTCAAGT
>JAGQLZ010000081.1:0-596 GCA_020428895.1 Candidatus Kaiserbacteria bacterium | reverse complement strand
GAGATTCTATTAAATACAAACAGGTGGAATTTATGCTTGATAAAGTTGGCCAAACTTTTGACGGTGTGATTACCGGAGTGACCGACTGGGGTGCTTACGTACAAGAAAAGAATTCTCAAGCAGAAGGCTTGGTGCGTATCGCCAATTTAGGTAAAGACTATTTCAACCATGAACCTAGTCAGTATCGCATCAAAGGTGACAAGAAAGGTAAGACTTTCAGTCTCGGTGACGAAGTCAAAATCAAACTAACCAACGCCGACCTAGAAAACAAACAATTAGACTTTGTGATTGTTTAATAAATACTAACGAAAATCGCCGTGCTGTTTTTAAAAAAACAGCACGGCGATTTTCTCATCCAACTACACCCCTCCTTCCAAAATCTCAATCACATCTTCAACTCCAATCTCATCAGAATTGTGTAACTTAGTTACCAAACCAGCAACGATAGCATCAACCGCCACACTATTTTCTCGCTCTAACTGCATCGCGATTACTCTAAGTTTATTTTCCAAAAATCGCTGCCACTCTTCAGATAAGCCACTCCCTGCCACTAACACATCTTCAATCCAACCGTCCCAGTCAAAACTGCTTGTAGT
>JAGQLZ010000080.1 GCA_020428895.1 Candidatus Kaiserbacteria bacterium | reverse complement strand
AAGAAGTTGCTTCAGAAGAGGTACTAACTTCTAATTCTTCATCAGTTGTAGTTTCATCAGACCCGTCTGAATCAGATGTATCTTCACTTGATGTATCATCATTTGTTTCTTCTGTAGTCTCATCAGAAGTGGTGCTTGAAGTATCATCAAACTCTTCATCTGGATATTCATCAGAAACATCTTCGGCAATAGTTTCGTCTTCAATATCAGCAATAATGTCTTCAACACTATTATCAATGTCATTAATGGCGTCACCAACAACAGCAACAATACCATTTCTATTGCTTTTACCACCTTGTTTAAGAGTTGGCCTTTCTGATTCTGGCAATTCCATAACTGCCTTATCTACAGCCACCAAGGTCGCCTGATGGTTAATTAGGATTTGCTTTAGACGAGCTAATCCATCTACCAACTGAGCATTTTGTGCATCTGTTAGATTGGTTTTCTGTCCAGACGCAACTGCTTCGTTAATAGTGTTAATACGAGAAACAATTTTCTCTTGAGCTTGCGCTGCCTCTTCTGGAGAAAGAGTTCCTGCTGCAACCATCGCTTCTAATTCGACAAGTTCGTTTTCTAGTTGGGTCACTTCATCTTCTACAGTAGCTACATATTCTACTGTACTAGATCCAAACATCATCCACCCCACTGCGATTATCGCCAGTATACCGAGGCCAATAATTATTTTATTCATTAAATTGATTTATATATTATTTTGGTAGTAAATCTCACACTCATAATTTATAGTAGTCCAAACTTAGACAAAAGTATAGTTAAATAGCGTGAGTCTGCAGTCTTGGCACGGTATTACCCTAGCTGTTCTGTTGCAATATATGACGCTATAATCAAATCTTTCTTACATTAAAGATACTAAAATGCTCGTTTTACAATAATCTATTTATGAATTCTTTAACCGATCTGAATGAGTACGAATAAGCATCGGACTTATTAAAACTGTAACAATACTGAGAATTACCAATGAAGTTAGTAACACTTCATCAATTAAGCCAAGATTAAAGGCGACAAACGCAGTAGCTAAGGTGGTTGAAAGTTGCGGTAAAGAAGTGACCGCAAAAAAGCTTGATTCTAGTTTATTAAAACCTACAATTCGAGCTGCTATAAACCCACTCAAATACTTAGCTGATACCAAAGAGAAGATAATCAAAGCCAGCACAGAATAAACATTTCCTATATCCTTAAAAACTCCTATATCTGTTCGCAAACCAACCACTATAAAAAATGTTGGAATGAATACTCCATAACTAATGGTTTTTATTTTTTCTTTAAGTACTTTGCTTTTAATTGAATCCGCCAACACCAGTCCAGAGAAAAATCCCGCCACAATCGGATGCAATCCGAGCAATTCAAAAGCGATAACTGTACCAATTAACATAAGAAATGTGGATCTGAACTCAAGCTGAAACAAATCAGGAGACCCAGTAGCAATCTTCACTACCCAAACACGTAATTTTGGAATCAATAATCGAAGCGCAATCAATACACCAAGAAGTACCGGATAAAATACATACAAGGGAACTTCCGTAACTGGACTAACGGACTGCAACAATAGGGATAGTAATACCAAACTAGAAATATCTTGTAAAACTGTAGTAATAATCACTGACTGACCGAGTTTTGTGTTTAGTAACCCAGAAATTTCTAGCGACGGAATAACTACAGCTACTGATGAAGAAATGAAGATGATGCCTACGATAAGGGCAGTAATGAGCTCATAACCTAATAACAAAACTGCTCCAAATCCAACTAAAAATGGTACAAACCCATTAATAAAAGCTAGTAAAAGCAAACTGGTTTTAAAATCTTTAAACTGGGAAACTCTGGTCTCAAGACCAGCCATGAACATTAAGAAAATCAGTCCCACCTGACCAATAAAATCAATTGTTGGGTTTATTTCGATGAAGCCTAAAAAACTAGGGCCGAAGATAATACCACCCACCACCAACATCACTGCCCACGGAATATGTGTTCGAATTGAAAGCATCGAAAATAACACTCCTGAAAATACAATTAAAAAGAAGGGGTAAAAATCTACCACATTATCAGTATAACAAACTACTTAGGTTAATTTAAAACGATTTATCTCGTAAGATTAATCTAGTGGTTTAAAATCGTTATGTAAATTATCAGTACATTGGCACTCAGTCAGTTCATGTTGGTGATTATCACAATCGGCTGCCTGACAAACGCCAGGATGTTCAGACACCCCTCTACATCCTCCTAAGCATATATAATGTTTATTCATAGTTAAATTATAACAGTAGTACGTAGATATTTTGTCACCTTAAGATTAGTAAGCAAATTTTGTAAATTAAAATCGAGGCAAACACTTTCGTGTTTGCCCCGATGTAACTCGGCCGTTTTCCTGACAACTGCTAATCAACTGGCCGTAAGGGTGGTCTTGTACTATTAACACCAACTGGTATCAATGGGTCTTTCTTTATGTATGGTCCCCACTCTGCATACCTATCTGGGTTTACGTGCAAAAATGTTGGATCATATTCTTCACAAAATTCAAAATTAGCACTTCTAAATTCACTCGAACTAATATAGTCTTCAAAAATATAGGTTGCCATAACGTAATCTTCTGCAGCAATCGGTTTTTGCAAAATTCCTTTTTGACCATTTTGATGGATAACAGCAAAAGAAAAGATATATAGTCCCATGTCAGACCCTTTCATTAACTAAATAAAAAATTACAATAAAATTTAAAATAAGTCCAGAATTAACTAAAATATTTAATCATTAAATTAAACACAAAAAAACCGGAGTGACGTTACTCCGGTTTTTTAGCAAAATCTTAAAAAGTGGTCGGGATACCTTCGGGCATTTCAAAGCCTTCTGGTATATTACCCATCATTTGTTTCATCATGGCCTCCATATCAGTAAATTCAATATCTGCTGGTGGCACAAAAACTGACTGATCTACAGACCAACTATTACAGTCATATTCCACTTGTTGATCCATAGATACCTGTGTCTGCTGGCTATCTTCTTCTATCAAAGGGCTATCTTGCTCAAATTCTTCTACTGGCATTTTCATAGCAAATGGTTGATCTGATGTTGTAGTCCATACGTAAGTATATTCACCATCATTAATCATATGAGAATCATACGTTTGACCGTCAGTTTGCATAGTTGAGTCAACTCGCATTTTATCTTTAGCAAAATATCCAGTACCACTGCCACTATTTCCTTCATCAGAAAATGAATAATCGCAAGTGATATTTTGACCAAGACCAATTAGTGAAGCCAGTGAACCAAGACCAGAAGGGGCTTCCATTTTATCCTGATTATTTTCTGACATTTCCGAATCTATTGCTGAAGAATTATCATTAGTTAATTCAGCAGAAGGGCTATTCTTACCACTAATAAAGTACCAAATGGCTATGCCTATCACCAAGATAGCAAGACAAAGAATAATAATTTTTTGTAGAGACATAAGATGATTCTTATTTATTAATATATCTTAACTTTACTACTAAGCCGAAAGATGTCCACTATCATAAAATGAAAATAACCGCATAAGCGGTTATTTTATCAAGCTGCCGGAGGGGGACTCGAACGCGTCTCGTGCTAGCACGAGACGCGTTCGAATCCCTGTCCGTCAGCCATTGACAGCTAGCACTAATT
>JAGQLZ010000079.1 GCA_020428895.1 Candidatus Kaiserbacteria bacterium | reverse complement strand
CTTAGGTAAAATCGCTATTGATGATGTTAGTTACCTTGGTGCCGTTAACTGGGTAATTGGCGATTATTACACTAGTAAAGCTGCTAAGCGCTGGTGGGGGAAAGACAATCTATCAAAAACTGAAGGGATTGGTCGCGAGTGGTCATACGGTACAACTTACAATATTGAAAAATTTTCTAAAGATATTAGAACTAGCGCGGTGTTTTCAACTTTAACCAGAGATTCTGCTTACGCTAATGAAAAGATTCTACAAATTGAACATACGCTAGGAAGGGCCAAGGCTGCCAACGTACTCTTACTTGGTGAACCAGGTGTTGGTAAAGTCGACCTATTGATAGAAGTGGCCCGCCGAATGAAAAAAGGTTCTTCCCTAGACTCCATAACGGGCAAACATATGATTGTGCTAGATACGGACAAACTCTTTGCTAGCTTTAAAGAAAAACAGGAATTTGAACTGGCCTTTATCTCACTTCTTACTGAAGCGGCTAAAGCTGGCAATATCATTGTAGTAATTGAAAATATTAGTTCATTCATTCGACAATCTGAGGCTATGAACGTTATGGTCAGTGAACTAATGGATCAATATCTAGCTTCTCCAGAAGTGCAATTTGTCTGTACCGACACACCTAGGGCACATCATGCTTACCTAGAAACTATCGGAGCTTTTACTAGACGATTTGAAGAAATATTAATTGACGCTCCTGATCTCAGTAGTACTACCAGAGTACTGCAGGGTATAGCCATGAATGAAGAGAGAAAGTACAAGTCTATTTTTACCTTCCAATCACTTAAAGCTATAACCGAAGCAGCTGACCGATACATTGTAGACGGCGTAATGCCCGATAAAGCCATTTCACTTTTGATTGATGTTGCTACTTACGCCAAACAAAACAACAAAATTATGATTGATTCTGATTTTGTCTATACAGTGGTCAGTGATAAAACCGGAATTCCAACTGGACCAATCAAAGAAGAAGAGCGAGATCTACTATTAGACCTAGAAAACAGACTGCACCAAAGAGTGATCGGTCAAGAAAAAGCCATCGATGCCATTGCGCGAACCATGCGCCGTTCTCGTGCTGGAATCCAACGTAGTGATAGACCAATCGGCTCTTTCTTATTCTTAGGTCCAACTGGAGTTGGTAAAACCGAAACTGCTAAAGCGTTGGCATTTGTATTCTTTAAAGGTGAGGAGCATATGCATCGAATTGACATGTCTGAGTTTAGTGGACCTGATGCCCTTGAACGACTAATTGGTGACGGCACCCATTCTGGAGTACTTTCTGACATGCTTCAAGAACATCCATACTCAGTGGTATTACTTGATGAGTTTGAAAAATCAAATACCGAAGTTCATGACTTATTCTTACAAATTCTTGATGAAGGAATTTTCACTGACGCAAGGGGTATTAAAGTTAACGCTCGCAATACTATTATTATTGCCACCAGTAACGCCGGCAGTGACTTAATAATGAAGACGGTTAAACAAAGGGGTGACATTGATGTTCTTAACAAAAATATTATCGACCACATAATCGAAAAAGGTATCTACCGGCCAGAGCTTATTAACCGTTTTGATAGCGCTATCATTTTCGAACCTTTAACCATTGAAGAGCAAGGTTCAGTAGCCAGTCTAATGTTGGGAGATCTCTATGAAAGAATTAAAGATCGTGGGTATGATTTACAACTAGGTAGTGAATTAATAAATTTGGTTGTACAAAAAGGCTACAGTCCTGAATTTGGTGCTAGACCAATGCAACGTGTGATACAAGATTTGATTGAAGAAAAAGTTGCTCAAAAAATCATTAGCGGTGAAGCCCAGAAAGGCGATTCTATTATTCTCACAAAAGATGATTTTACAGATGTTGATTTCCAAACTGCTGCTTAGAAACAACTAAAATTTAATAAAAAAAACTTTATTTTAAGCCATATTAGTCAAGGTTAATAAATTCTAATACAATATAGGATATGAATAAATTTATAATTGGAATTTTGGCATTATTAGTATTAATTGGCGGTGTAGCAGTAATGATGTTCACTGGCGATGAAGATTCTTATGTTAAGGAATCTGACGAATCAACTGAACTGGAACAACCAATTCCTGTTGAGCCAGACGGTGGTATTGGTGACGGCGGTGAACCTTTACCAGAAATTGAAAATACCGGTAATGATGTAGAAGTTATTGGTCAATCGGTTAAAGGAACTGACATAAAAGTTTACAACTTTGGTACTGGTCCAAACCACATATTAATAGTTGGTGGCGTTCATGGTGGTTACTCACCAAACACTAGTGACCTAGCTAATCAATTAATTAATCACTACGAAAGTGGGGTAGAGAACATACCAGAAAATATAACTTTAAGTATCATTCCAGAACTCAATCCAGACGGTGGAGAAATGACTGGTTCAGCTGGTCGCTTCAATGCTAACAATGTAGATCTTAACCGTAACTTTGACTGTGAATGGTCAGCCACCGGAGTGTGGCGAGAACAAAAAGTTAGTGGCGGAGACAAGCCATTTTCAGAAACAGAATCAGTTGCCTTAAAAGATTTTGTGCAAAAAATTGAACCGGCTGCAGCTATTGTATTGTTCAGTGCCGAAGGAAAAGTTTACCCTTCAGCTTGTGAAGGTAAGCCTAGCCAAGCTTCAATTAATTTAGCTGATATGTATGCTGATGCAGCTGGTTACCAAACTGAAGCTGAATTTGACGCCTATGCTATCACTGGAGATATGGTCAACTGGATGGCAAAAGAAGGTTTTCCAGCCATTAGTGTTTTACTATCTGATCACCAAAGTACTGAGTTCAACAAGAACCTAACCGCTGTTCAAGAAATTGTAGCTAACTACATTGAATAATGTCAGCAAGTACTCTAAAGATTTTTGCGATTGCCAGTTTTGGCATAGCGATATTGGCAACTTTAACTGTGTTTATTATTTCTAAAAATGAACCGGTCTTGGAGCCAGTAATTGAACCAGAAATAACAGTGCCAGAAACAAAACCATTTGTGTCCAGCAGTACCATTGGTGTTTCAGTTGAGGGTAGGAATATTGAAATGTACTCTTTTGGAGACGGTGAAGAATCTATACTGTTTGTCGGTGGTATCCATGGTGGCTACGAGTGGAATAGTATTGTATTAGCCTATGACATGATTGACCAATTTTCTAGTGACGAATCTTTAGTGCCAGAAGGAATAACCGTACGAATTATCCCAAACCTTAATCCTGATGGCTTGGCCATCGTAACTAATAAAACCGGTCGTATTTTTGAATCTGACATTCCTGATCCTAGTAATCGAGTAGCCGCTGGTCGCTTCAATGCTAACAATGTAGATCTTAACCGTAACTTTGCTTGCAAGTGGGCACCGGAAAGTACTTGGCGAGGAGAAGTAGTGAGTGCTGGTACGCAGGCATTTTCAGAACCTGAAGCACAGGCTCTTAAAAATGTAGTGGAGAATATTTCTCCAAAAGCAGTTATCTTTTGGCATAGTCAGGCTAATAACGTCTACGCCTCAGAATGCGAAAACGGTGTACTACCGGAAACTCTAGATATTATGAGTATTTATGCTCAGGCAGGTGGTTACGGGGAAGTACCAGTTTTTGATGCTTACCCAATTACTGGAGATGCGGAAGGTTGGTTAGCTTCACTTGGTATACCAGCTATTACAGTTGAACTTGGTTCATATCAATCAACTGAGTGGAATCAAAACCTAGCTGGAGTTAAATCAATTCTAAACAAATACGGAAAGTAGACAGAAAAACAAAAATCCGCGCG
>JAGQLZ010000078.1 GCA_020428895.1 Candidatus Kaiserbacteria bacterium | reverse complement strand
TTTATTGATGTCGGTATTTCTATTGGTACAACCAGAACCAACCAAGCGGTTATTGAATATGGTAAAGACGTAAGAATTCAAGTTGATGTCAATAATACCTTGAAAGAATCTATCTATGACATGGTCATGGAAGTATCAGTTGGCGGAAATGTTATTGATGAAAAAGACGTTAAGGTGGCTAAAGGTTATTATAATTCAGTTAAAGATGTTGTTCGCTGGGATGTGTCCAGTGATGACAAACTTGAAGAAGTTGAACCAGGTAGATCTAGAGATTTTACATTTGAAATAAAGCCGAACGCTGTAGAAGACAAAGCTTCCATGCAAGTTAGGGCTAGTGTTTATGCAAGACGAGTATTAGGAAACGAGGTCTCAGAAGAGTTGATTGGATTTGCTGATGCTTCTGTAAAATTCACCTCCTCATTGTTGATGCTTGGGGAAGCTGGACGTAATACATCTAGCTTTACGGACATTGGACCAATTCCGCCAAAAGCTGAAGAGACCACCACCTATACACTTACCTTAGTTGCTCAAGCTGGCGCTAACGATATTGTTAATGCAAAAGTTGAAACTTCGTTGCCTCAGTACGTGGAGTGGTTAGATAACGTTAACGGTGTTGGTAGTATAGAATACAATCCTATAACCAAGAAAATAGTTTGGAGCGTTGGTGATGTTGACGCTAGAGAAAGAGCTCAAACTTCTTTCCAAGTGGCTTTGCAACCAAGTAAAAGTTTAATTGATGAAACCCCAGTCTTATTAGGAGTGCAAGAATTACGTGCGACTGATCGGTTTACTAACACAACCATTCATGCCACTGGGCTTACTATAAATACTGAAATGTCAGAAGAAGCTGGTTATGAGGAAGGTAATGGAGAAGTAGTAGAGTAAATTTAAATATTTAATTCACTAGCTTGATTATTTAGCTGTGATAAAGTAAACGCAATATGACTGATTCAACGGACGCAAAAATGGATAAAATTGTAGCGCTGGCCAAACGTCGTGGTTTTGTATTTTCGGGTAGCGAATTGTACGGTGGATTTGTTGGTTCGTATGACTATGGTCCGTATGGAGTGGAGCTGGCTAATAACCTCAAAGCAGCTTGGTGGCAAGCAATTGTAAATGAAGAAGCTAACGTAGTTGGGTTGGATTCGGCGATTGTAACTCATCCAAAAGTTTGGGAAGCGTCTGGTCACGTTGGCGGTTTTTCTGATCCGTTGGTGGAATGTAAGGAATGCAATACCCGTTCTCGAGCTGACCATCTATTAGAGTCAATTGAGGTTTCTGCTGATGAGAAAATGACAGTTGAAGAAATCAACCAAGTTTTTGATGAACATCGAGACAGTTTAACTTGTCCAAAGTGTGGCCAGAAAAATTTTGGTCAGGTTAGTCAGTTTAATCTTTTGGCTCAAACCAATCTAGGTAATTTTTCGGAAGACTGGACTAAAGAACCCACTTATTTAAGAGGGGAGACAGCTCAAGGTATTTATATTAATTATAAAAATGTACTGGATACTACCAGAGTAAAAGTACCATTTGGTATTGCTCAGATTGGCAAAGCTTTTCGAAACGAAATTGCTCCTCGGCAGTATATTTTCCGTAAGCGAGAGTTTGAGCAGATGGAATTACAGATGTTTGTTGATCCTGATTCTGAAATGGAAGTTTATGAAAAGTGGAAAGAAAAGCGAATGCAGTATTACTTAGATCTTGGTTTTAAAGCTGAAAATTTACGTTGGCATGAGCATGAAAATTTAGTTTTTTATGCTAAAGCAGCCTTTGATATTGAGTATAATTATCCATTCGGATTTAAAGAAATGGAGGGTGTACATGCCCGTGGCAACTATGATTTGTCTCAACATCAAGAATATTCTGGTGTTTCCATGGAATATACTGATCCTTATACAAATAAAAAATTTGTACCGCATGTAGTGGAAACTTCCGTTGGTCTCGATAGAACTTTCTTGGCGGTTATGACTGAATTTTATGATGAGGATGAACTCGGTGGTGATACACGAGTAGTGATGCGTTTTCCTAAGAAGTTGGCGCCGATTAAAGTGGCAGTCTTTCCACTTCTCCGTAATAAGCCTCAATTGGTAGAAAAAGCTCAGGAGGTATTTGCGATGTTAAGTAAACATATGCGCACTGAATACGATGATAACGGAAACGTGGGAAAGCGCTACCGCCGGCAAGATGAAATTGGCACGCCAGCTTGTGTGACCATTGACTTCGACACGCTAGGGGAAGAAAATCCAGACCATAAAGATACAGTGACGGTGCGAGATCGAGATACCGGAGAACAAGAGAGGGTAGCGATAGCCGAATTGATAGAAAGATTAAAATAGTAAGATGATAAAAAAGCCGGCGACAATTATCGCCGGCTTTTTTGTATATCTTGGTTTTTATAGGGTCTATGGTAATCTAAGATTCACTAGTTAAAAATATCTATGTCAGAAAAAACAGCCAAATACATAACCACCACCTTGCCG
>JAGQLZ010000077.1:2731-2911 GCA_020428895.1 Candidatus Kaiserbacteria bacterium | reverse complement strand
CGCGATAGCGCCGGCTTTTACTTATATTAATTTACTCAATTAAAGTTGCTTCAACGGCATCAATAACATCATCTGACACACTTGGAGAGATGCTAATGGCTAAAACTTTATCTTCGTCTTTTATTATCGAGTGTGGAAGATTTTGGTCGTTTAATAAATTAATAGTTGCGGTAAAAGTTT
>JAGQLZ010000077.1:0-2725 GCA_020428895.1 Candidatus Kaiserbacteria bacterium | reverse complement strand
TTACACCATTTACATGAGCTTTAGTAACATGATCTGAAAAACACCAGTCAAAAGTATCTGGGTGTAGTTTATACGCGTCACCACCAGCCAGTTTAAGTTCATGAGCTAGACGAGTTTGGCTAGCTTTATGGGTGATAGATATTTTCTCTTTGTCACTAAGTGTTAAGAAATCATTACTGACAATCAAATTCATGCCTTTGGGTTTCTTTTTTTTCGACTTTACTAAACCTAATGTTGGTCCAATAATATCCACCCCAACAATACCGAAAATTAAACTTTTTGGTTCTTCTATGTTTTGTGCCCAAGTAGTTAAAAGAGCAATAGAATTACGACCATCTTGTGTGGTCGATTTTTGTAAAGTTCCCAATAACCAAACGGCCGTATCAATGGCTACTGCCTGTGAAGTTGGAGTAATAAAATTTGATGGGGTGATATCGCTATGAGCGTTGGATTGAAAGGTAAATTTTTGTCGCACATAAAAAGCAAAAGATTTGGAAAATTCAACGTCAGTTTTTGCGTACTTAATTAGGGCTATGGTGTGGTGCGTATAATAACTCGTTGTTGTAATTTTTTGTGAAGTTGTTTCCATAGTTTAGTAATTAAGGAACTGAATAATACTATAAGTATAGTACTCTCAAAACACTTGTCTAGATAATGTCCAGATTGTCCTATCTACACTAGGTGGTATTATTCATTTTACTGGGCATTCCTTAGTGATCGTATGAATAAATTGTTGTTAATCATAGGTTTTCTCGTTATTTGCGGTATAGCCATTGGCTCATACTTAATCTTTTTTAGTGCTGATAATTCAAAGGGTAAATGGCGACCAATTGAATTACCTCCTGAACCACCAGTATATGAGTCGATGGCTAATTTTATAGTTACTCCACCAGTTGGATCATCTTCAGAGCCAGTTGTATTAAATAAGGTTTTTGCTACATCTCAAGCTAATTATCCTTCCACTAAGTTCTCTTTTAAAGGCGCATCATCAAGTGTTGTTTCTGGTGAAGTTTTTGTACTAGATCGATATGCACACTGGGGAGATGATAATACAATCGCCGCACCTCTAGCGGTTCAGTACACGGGTTCAACTACCAAATGGTTTCATTTGGTTTTATTTGAAAAAGATGGTGATAAATTTAATCAAACAGCCACGTTTCCGCTTGGTGAAGATTTAGAAATTAGTACTACTACTCGTGATGGAAATCGGGTAACTGTTGCTTATGAAGCACATGATGTGTTTCAGAAAAAAACAGAACCACCACGTTTGGCCACTGAAGCGATTGTCGATATTAAGACTAAAACTCTAGTTCAGGCAGGAGCTAACACTAGGTTGGTCAAACCAAAGAAGTTAGCTAAAATACCGCTTGCACGCTATGTATGGGAAAGCACCAAACCAATAGAAGGGGAAATAATTTCATCGCCTGACAAAGAAATTTTTCAAGTTGAAATTGATCAAAGTCGGTTCCTACTATTTACAGATTGTAATACTGGATCGGCTCGCTATGAACTTGGTGAAGAGAAATCCTTAACTTTGAAAGCTATGTCCATATCAACTAAATTCTGTGAAAGTGATTTTGAAAAAACATTTTTTGCTATGTTTGAAGGTATTAATCGATTTGAAAGTGAAGATGGCAGATTAACATTATTTGCTGAGGATAAAACTTTGTACCTTTATGATCCTGAATTATCAGAAACCACTGTTGAAGGTTCGGCCACCTCAACGGACAGCGAATAAGATAAATGCTATTCTTAAAATAAATAAGATTTATAAATTTAAATCAAAATTATGTCTAAGTTACAAAAAGTTGTAGTTTTGTGTTTGATTCTAGGGCTGGGAGTATTTATTGGTTTTCAACTGTCGAAGGTTGATGTGGGTAATAATAAAGTGGTAAATAATTCTGATGATTTTTTTGGAGAGCTTGAAAAAGATTCAGGAATTACTGAACCAGAATTAGAGTTACCTAAAGAACTAAATCCAACTCCAACTCCAGAGACTCAACCAGAAACTGTAGCTTGTACAATGGATGCTAAACAGTGCCCCGATGGTTCTTATGTTGTAGGAAGGATTGGGCCAGATTGCGAGTTCGCTACTTGTCCGTCCACAAAAGAAATTATTTGTACAGATGAACAGAAACAAGCCGAAGCTTGTACTATGGAATACGCACCAGTGTGTGGTTTGGTGCAAGTTCAGTGTTTTACTACACCTTGCGACCCTATACCGGAAACATTTGGAAATGCCTGTTCCGCTTGTGCGCAAGGAAATGTTGTGTCGTACACTGAAGGTGAGTGTGAAGCTTAGTTAAACCCAAAGCTTAAGCCAAACGCCAAGGTAATGCACTACTATATAAAGGAAGAAAATATAACCAAGTACACCAGCTATTAAGGTAAGGGCTAGGTAATTTATAATTTCGTTACGGCGTTTTTTGGCTTCGTCTACAGTACAGATACCTTTGGTTCGCTTGAGATAAAAATATAATGAGCCAAGCAAAGTAAATAAGCCAACTCCTCGAAACCACCATTTGTAATCTCCATAAAAAGTATCAGCTAGCGATGACGCAAAGCTAACGGTGGAAACTCCAATCAGCACTAAAATAATCGGAGATAGACAACACATGGAAGCCAATATTACGGGGATACTACTGATTTTTAAAATCTCTTTAAGTTTTTTGTTCACTTGTAAATTATACGTTAATTAGGACTAATTTATTTCAGTGTATAAAAA
>JAGQLZ010000076.1 GCA_020428895.1 Candidatus Kaiserbacteria bacterium | reverse complement strand
AAAGTTTGTTGATGGTCCACCGCTTTGGCTAGCTGAAGCTCTGACTTTATAAGTTCCTTTTGAAAATCTAGAAGTATCCAAAGTTATAGACCACAACCCCTTACTATCAGAAACCGCTTCCAACTTTTGAAGTGATTGGGCTACTTTATCTTTTTGATTTTCAATATTTAAATTTGCATTGGGTAAGGTGTAGCCAGAAATTGTTAAGGTTTGACCAACATCAACAGGGTCCGGTTGAACTAAAATAGACGGCATTACGTTAATATTTGACAAAGAAGTTGTTCGAGATCCTGTTACCGTAAAAGACGTACTGAAAGTTGAAGATTTAACATTTCTTTTATCTATAGCATAAACACCAAAGGTATAAACACCACGAGCAATTTCTGAAAGTGTAATACTGTACTTTCCATCATCATTAGCAGTATCAGTATCAGCAGCTACACCGTCTACCAAAATCACTACCGTACTACCCGGAAAAGCGTAACCATTTATTATTACTTCACCATCACCACTCTCGTAGGGTGCGTCAGACAACTCAAAACCTCCTCCGGAGTCATCTTCATCATCATCTCCAGAACTACCACCACCACCGCCACCGCTTCCACCACCGCCAGTTTGACCACCATATTCTGGTGTGTTTCCATCGGAAGATCCTTGAGTACCACCACCACCTGTTCCAGTACCAGTTCCGGTATTACCGGAACCAGAGCCATCGCCACTGGTACTACCTTCTTCGTTAGCAGTACCAGACGGAACTTCATCAACCGTAAATGTAATTAAATAATCGTCAATATTGATATTACCCTCATCATCAATACATCTGACATAAAATCTCTGGATTGACTCCGGTACTACAGCCACCACATGTTTATGGACAATTAAACCAGTATCACTAAATGTATTAGGCATGGACCCGTAAGCTGTACCTGCTACTGTTGAAAATCGACAGATTGCCAACTCATCTGTTTCTAATGATATTTCCACACTGAGTGTCGTACCACCCACCGAACTAGTTGGTGCTCCATTAAATCGATATGGAGGAACTGTTTCAGTAGTGTCAACTGGTCCAACTGATATATTTTTAATTAAAAATATTATTGGATCTGCGCTGGCTATCAGTCCACCGTCATAAACTCTAATTTTCATTTTATGAACTCCGGTTAAACTAGAGTTAACTACCGGTTCTATATCAGATTGAACTGTAGTAGTGCCCGTTGTCGTACTATAACTTATCGAAAAAGAACGTGAGTTGGAGGTATGATTTCCGATTAAAAGTTCCAATTCATCATAAGCTGACAAGCCACTCGATGGATTCAAGGTATATCTAATCAAACCTGGATTACCAGTAGTTATTTGTACTCTGTCTACCCCAGGTGACATAGTGCTACTGGCCACTCGTGGTGTACCGTTTACCACCAACTCGACATTTCTAACATCAAAAGTGGACGTACTTAATATTTCAAAACCAGTTGGTGGAATGATATCGATATAAGCACCAGGTGAAACATTTTTAGTAATCGTAAAGCCAACCGTATGATTTGCTTCATTGCCAGGATGAGAGTCAGAGATGGTATCACTGTAACCAAATACACTATAGGCATGCGATATATCTGTCCAAGCGACAAATATAAGCAAGCCAAACAATGTCGCCATAATTACGTTTAAAAAGCGCAGACCCAGTGATCTCATAATAGTATTGTAACCTGTCCCAGCTTACATATAGCTTATTCGTACACAGTTGAACTACTGAACGCACCGAAAACCAATCGCTACACCGAACATAGTTGGTACAGTTTGCATATGGGTAGCATAAATACCAGCATCAGACTGACTGCCAAAGAAACCACCTTTTAGTACCCCAAAATTTCCATCACTCTCTGACCAAAAATAATCTTCACCAAACTGATCGTTTTCAGGTTCAATTTCTGTCACAATTGCCACTCCATCAGAATCAACTTGAGTAACATAACCAGATTTAGGAATTTCTCTATTATTATAAATTCCATTTATCACATCATCACTTACCCATTCCCAAACATTACCGATTGTATTGACAGCGCCTACTGCTGACACACATTGACTGTCATTTCTACCAGCTATCACAGACGTATCGTCAACGTTACAAACTTCAGTTTCATCAGGAGTTCCTAAGGCTATTTGATACCATTCGGCTGCAGTCGGAAGACGTTTTCCAGACCGATAACACAACAATTGGGCTTGTTCACGAGTTACAAATCGCCACGGTTTTGCCTTTTCAAGTGAATCAGAACTACAATTTTCATTACCTAAATTAGTCTTTGCCTCTGCTTCATTCTGAATATCTTTAATAAAACAGTTGGTACTTGGTGAGGATTCGTATTTATCAACACAAGAAAAGGTTGTAGCCATTTTGACTTCTACCATCCCCGACGGACAAGCTCCTGTTTGACTACTGACCAATTGACCTAATAAAGTTGAACGAGAACCAGATATTGTGTCGGCAGCATCAATACCGAGGGCGGTAATAACCACTGCACCAAAAACAACCGCGAGTACTTTCCCCCATTTCATAACTTTAGTATACGGTATTTATAGTAATTGCTGGTTGAGTTATAAACGTAGAGCGCATCGGAAACCGATGGCTGGTCCAGAAAAGTTAACATCAATAGCTGTATGAACTGAATATAATCCCGCATCCTCTTTAGCTCCATAAAAACCACCTCGCATCACGGCATAAACTTTATTTGGATTAATTTCAGACCAAAAGTAATCTTCATTATAAATTACTTGTGGAGTACTCGTAGTTGTTCTGGCGATACCTGACTGATCAGCAGTTTCTACATAACCTTCTTCTGGTAAATTGCTATCTAAATATCTACCGTTAACTACTTCACCAGCCACCATCTCCCAAACGTTCCCCACCATATCATAAGCTCCAACTCCTGACTGACAATTCTGATATTCTCCAGTAGTACTGAGTGATCCGTTAATATTGCAGTCTGTTGTGTCTGGTGTACCGAGGGCGGCTAAATACCAATCATTAGCAGTCGCGAGATACTTTCCCGCTTTAGAACAAACCACCTGAGCTTGATGTAAAGAAATATTTGTCCAAGGCAATGTATCTTTTTTTGATTCTGGCAAACAAGCTTTTTGATTAATATTTATAGCGGTGTCAGCTACTGAACTTGGATTTTTTATGGAACAGCCTTCACCTGCAGACACCTCAAAAGTATCAATGCAGAATTTTTCGTCACCATTATCAATCTTAACCATGTCTGAAGGACAAGTTGGTGCAAAAGACCGATCAGCAATTATTGAAAGGGCTGATTGAGAACCTCGAAAAGTATCTGTTGCGTCAATAGTAAAACTGGTCAGAATAACAATTCCAACCGTTACCAAAATAAAGCGTAAACCTCCTTTAAAACGCTTATTCATATAAATAGTATACCGTACTGACGTTTTTGTTATTAATTATTATGCAATAACAGAACTTGAGATTTACGATAACGTAAATAATCCATTACGTAATTAAGCACAATCAGTATTAACATAATTGTTAATATGGCGCTAAGTAATAAAACTGTTGTATCTCTTCCCTCTGTTTCTCCGGTTTGCAAGTTTACAGAAATCTCACGTTCATAGATAGCGGCCTCTCGTTTAATCAGTTCCTGTTCTTTTTGAGTCAACTCTGCCGTATATTTATTAAGCTCAGTTGGTGCTACGCCTACTGAAACACCAATTGCGTTGGCTAGATAACTATGTGTGCTTTCAGATAAATTTTTAGTTCTATCAGTCAATAACCCACTTTCAAAAACCAAGACACAAGCGACAATTAACGCACTGACTCGTAAAAATTTGTGATAATAAGTTTTTTCGAGATACATACTGATATTTATATCGTATCACGACTTAATTAAATTTAAGAAAATAGTGCCAAGAGTATAATGA
>JAGQLZ010000075.1 GCA_020428895.1 Candidatus Kaiserbacteria bacterium | reverse complement strand
TTATTAAAAGATTTATTTATTATATTAAAATTTTAGATATTTAATTATCATTAACTAAAATTCCAAAAATAATAGACGGCAACAGGTTGTTGCCGTCTATTGTATGATGAATCATGTTAACAGTTACAGTGTCGCTTATCGGTAAATCCAACCGCGATCGAGATAGCTGGAGCAGCCCCATTGTCCATAGGAGTTTTCAACGCAGACTCGAATCACTGATCCACAGTCTGCTTCAACCCACCAAGTGATCTGGTGGTATTCTCGGTTGACGATACGACGCATCGAAGCATATCCCAACCCAGGCCGAGCACAGTAGGATCTAGTTCCACTCAACGCACGATAGGAATTGTCAGTGTTGTCGCCAAGCAAAAGAAGTTCCCTTCCATACTCGTCATACATGCTGGTATCCCATCCGCCTTCGTAGGCATACGCGACACTTGCTTGCGTCATCAAAGCAAGCAAAAACATTGTAAAGAACTTTTTCATCTTCATTCTCCCTATGTATGTAATAGAAGATTAAATAAAGATATCAAAATTCTTAATTCTATGTCACTTGACTACTGACAAATAACATGACAACGCTTTTCGTTTAATAGATTTAACTATCGAGAACGATTGGTATTTCAATAGCTGCATCATGTTCTGGTAACCCAGAGGGATTAGTCCGATGAATAATTAACGTACCGGAGTTGCTATAACTATCAACTGGTAGTGAATAATTAATTACACCATGAAATGAAACCATGTCTTCTGTCATCCATTCACCATCAGCTTCAATATAACTTTCCCCAATAATTAAACCATCCCAATTAACCACAACCATCGGTGCAGTAGCCTCAAAAAACCAACTCCCTTGCGCCTGTCCAGTTACTGGTATTGGATTGCTTACTTTTTGATTGATGACGGGTGATGAAATGATAATTTTTGGCACCTTTAATGGTGCAGAAGTATTTGTAATAAACTCAATCGAATCAATAATTGCTTCAAAATCCTGATGAATAGTTGAGTCAATTTCGTGATAAGAGCCAGTAAAGTGATATATAAAATTATCGCTTGTCAAAACTACGTTATCTGTCACATACAGACCGTCAGTGGTATACCGTACAGCACTGGCTCCATCAACAATAAAATTATAATCTACATCACCAATAACCATTTCAACATTAGAAAAACTTGGGAAAGCTTTTACCCATTCAGAAGCTGTCTGATTTAAATCATTCCTGAACACCATAAACTGAATTGCTGGTGGACCTTCGCGGCCGCCTTCACTGTTTTCTAATTCGTATTTTTCTATCGCATTCATAATACGATAAACTTTTACTACTTCGATAATCAAATCCTCACCAATGAAAGCACTGAGGTCATCAATGGCATAACCGTCAGGACCAGCTACGTAATCAAACGTAATTCCAATTGACTCATCTATAAATTTATCTGAATAAATATCTCGTTCTAGTTCTGTAGAAACTGCTTCGCCAGCCTGTTTTTCGTGGTAAATATAATTATTAAAAATATAGAAACCACCAACTAACATTCCAGTTAGTACCACTAGAGACATGATTAATTTACTCATACTTCCAAAATATTAATAGTGATAAATAGTTATCTTTTGTTTGATTATACTCCTACTAAAATTAGCCACAAGTTACTTCGTGCTTTTTATATTTTTAATGTTTATCTTAAGATTTTGAGGCTGTGTATAAAAAACTTGACAAAATTCATAATAGTAGCAGAATGAAATTAGTCACCTTGATGGGAACTTCATCAATACCTAACTATCTATGAGAGAGGAGAAACCACCATGCGTTCTTTGCAAATCTACGACCTCCTCAGACACCATGAGGAGCGCCCAAACGTAAGTGAGTTACGCCTACGACACCCGATGATTGTTACATTCCATTTGGCATACATATGTCTGATTGGAATGGTGTACACGCAGTTTTCGACTAAGACATCCGGTCAAAATCTATACTTTATGGTTATGATTGGACTTTATCTTAGCAGTGCTGCTTACCATACGTGGAGACCTAATTCGACTCTGCGCTTCATCGATCAAACCATGATTGGTTGGTATGTTCACATACTGCCCTATCCACTCATTTATCACGAGCCGTGGGCATTGCCACTAACGCTTAGTCTTATGGCGATGACCGCGATTAGCAAGTGGTACGACTGGGAAGGAAAACTAGCTAACCAAATTGACTGGCTTATCCCTGAAAAGCACTACCTAATTGGTGCTACCACCTTCTTCCTTTTTGGCGCACTGAGTTTTGGGTTGGTTATAACGTACGGGTTTAGCGCAATTAATGTGGAGTTGGTTAGTATCACCACTTTTTGGTTGCTTCTGGCCACTGTTTGTTTCATCGGCAAACTTTATTTCTACACATCAAGAAAAGGTGAACTAATCAAAAATGTGTGGGAAACACCAGAATCAGGACACTTCAGTCTTGCTCAAGGCAATAATATCTACATGATCCTAGTGATCTTGTACGCGGTGTAAATCATGTACAACAAAACATAGGCCGGACATCTTTAGGGATGTCCGGCCTCGAGCTTTTTATTTTATTTACTAATCAACTAGATATAAAAATTAGTCTTATTAATTAAGACAACCTAGCCTTAACTCGTTCTACTATTTGATCCAAGCTAAACTCAGATTTGGTAAAGAAATCTGTATTCATGCCACCGACAGCTACTGCGTCTGACACGAAATCCATACTGCCACGATTTGTGAAAATTGAAACCGGAACTGTTTTTCCTTCTTCATAACCACGAATTTTTTCTAAAACTTCGATGCCACTCATAATTGGCATATTAATATCCAGTAAAATAAAATCTGGTTTTTCTTTTAAGAATATATCAACGGTATCCTTTCCATTATAGGCTGGTACAGTCTTATAACCTGCTTCGATTAAAGCTGTACACAAAGCACTATTTAAATCAAATTCGTCCTCAGCTACTAAAATAGTTTTTTGTTTATCTTCTGACATTGTTTATATTGTACCAACTTTTAGTGTATCTGACAGAACTATAGTAGCGGATGTGTGCTCTTATACCGTCGGGGATTTTTTACCAAACTTTTAAATAATTCGGCAATCTTAGAAATTGATTGATTTTGTAAATTTATATAATCTCGCACTCCGAGTTCTTTGGCTCGCAGAACTCGCTCTTTTTGAAAAAAGCTAGAAACAACTACCACCGGAATCTTAAATGTTCTGTCATCAGATTTCAGTAACTCGATTGCTTCAAATCCATCACGATCAGCTGGCTGACCAAATTTACCAATCATTAAATCAATTGATATAACATCTGGTTTAAAATTGGTTACTGTCTGAATAAAATCTCCATCTGCGTTATCAACAATCAAAACTTCAAAACCTGCATTCTTATAAGCCTCAAGAAAAAGTGGATGATTGGTGTAGTCATCTTCAACAATCAATATTTTTGGAGGCCGATTTTTAAATACCATGATTATAAATTATGGAATAACAACTAAATTCATTCTATCAGTTTTAAAATATTTATTCCTATTTTAATCAATCAAATATCTACTGTAATATAATTAACATGAACTTTTCTGAAAGAGTAGTTTTTCTGGCCCTACAAATACCAGTTGGGCGAGTTACTACCTACGGTGATTTAGCAAGAGCGGCTGGGGCTGGAAAGATGGCTTCGCGGAGTATATCTAAAGTCCTTAGCAAATACCCAAACCAAAAAGCCATACCGTGGCATAGAATAGTTTACGCCGGTGGGAAGGTTTGGTGGACAGAAGAACACGAAACTAAACGACGAGAACTCTATGAACTAGAAGGAATTATCGTTAACAACAAAGGACAGATAACTAACTTTGAAGAGATAATTTTCGATTTTTCTGAAATTAGTTAACTAAACATAAAAAAATCACTAGTTGCACTAATGATTTTTTTATAAATATTTTGGCGACTTATAATAATCCAAAACCTTTCATGGCTAAGAATATACCTAATGCCAAAGCTATTATTAATACTACTCTAATTCTTGTATTGGAAGAATAAAACTTTTTGCCAAAATCAAATAATGTATCTGGGCAAGTCATAAACATAGCTCCTTTAATTAGAGCAGACCAACCGAAGACTGTGACGATAACCGGCCAATCCATAACCCATACATTATGGGTAAGAATTATAGACAAACCTGCCAGCACACTCATAAATCCAATAACTAACTCAAGAAAAACATTGTGACGATAATCATTTATCGCGTTTTTAACCAAATTTTTTCTTAACAATCCGGCTAATGCAAAAATTGCTAAACTAGCTCCAAACAATTGAGCTAGAAATAATGATGTTTCCATATATTTATATATTAGCTGGTAAACCCTCTTATTTAAATTATACACCCGTTTTTACTAACTATTAGTACAAATGACTTTTATATTACCAAAAGCTGATTGCCATATTTTTTTTACCGGCCAACCTGCATCTTTAAGTAAATTTTCAAACTCAACTTTTGTATATAAACACACCGGTTCATGAATATAAAAATTATCAGCGTTTATTTGATTTAGCCTAGCAAAACGTTTTTTAACATTCACTTCCCTAGCTTGATAATCTTCACCAATAGCTGAATCTAGGCCGGATACTGAAATATATAGACCATCAGTTACGTATTTTTGTAACTCACATAAAAATTCTCTCGCCTCACAATATGTTAAATAATGTATGACTCTCTGTACACAAGCAATTGAAAATTTTTGACTATTTAGAATTTTAGTTAATTCTCTAATATCACCTTTTATAAAAGATAATTGTTCTTTATTCAAATTATTATTTAAACAATACTCAGAAAAATTTTTTGAATAATCTTCTATATCAACACCAGTCACCAAAGCACCGGCGGAGGCCAATCTAAAAGATTGACCTCCGCTACCACAGCCAAGATCTAAAACTTTCAGATTTTTGTGTGTAGACACAAACTCTAATAATAATTTATCCAAATCATCAGCCCGCACTGCTGCCACATCAAAACCGAATCGAGCCTCAAACATAATTAAATAATTATTTATTAAATTTAGTATACCTTAAAGATATTTATAATGATTTCCAATAAATTAAATTATC
>JAGQLZ010000074.1:1605-1869 GCA_020428895.1 Candidatus Kaiserbacteria bacterium | reverse complement strand
TCCAAAATTTCCATTTTTAAATAAAGTCCTAGCTGGTGTGTATACACCCGGATCGATTGTAAAACCTTTTGTCGCTTATGGTGCCTTAGCCGAAGATATAATTAGTCCTAATAAAATTATTGTTAGTACTGGTGAAATTGTAATTCCAAATCCTTATAATCCAAGCAACCCATCCATTTTTAGAGATTGGCGGGCGCACGGCAAAATGAATATGAAAGAAGCCATAGCCTTTTCATCTAATGTTTATTTCTACATAATTGGCGG
>JAGQLZ010000074.1:0-1594 GCA_020428895.1 Candidatus Kaiserbacteria bacterium | reverse complement strand
GGATTTGGTGATCAAGAAGGTTTAGGAATTACTAAGATGCATAAATATTTTGATAAATTTGGTTTTGGTAAGGTAACTGGAATAAGTCTAGCAAATGAGCAAACTGGAACGGTTCCTAATCCAGACTGGAAAAGAGAATTATTTGATGACGATTGGCGACTTGGTGACACTTATTTTACCTCTATTGGTCAGTATGGTTGGCAGGTTACGCCAATACAGATGTTGGCCGCTTATGGTGCTTTAGCAAATGGAGGAAAGTTATTTACTCCACATATTGTTAAAGGTGAAATGGGGCAGTATGAAGATATTGATTTAGATCCGTGGGCGTTATCGATTGTGCAAGAAGGTATGCATATGACCACCAATTATCCCGGTGGTACCGCTCGTTCGCTAGAAAAACCGTATGTGAAAATAGCGGCCAAGTCCGGTACAGCAGAGTTGGATTTTGCTAAGGCTAGGTTGAATACTTGGGCGGCTGGTTATTGGCCGTATGAGAATCCAAAATATTCTTTTGTTGTTTTAATGGAATATGCACCTTACGACAACCGGCTTGGTGGTACTAAAGTCGCTGGTGATATTTTGGATTGGATTCACGAAAACCGCCCAGAATATTTAGAGGCAGTTGACTAAGATACTAAGTTATAGTCATCCACATTTGACCATGACTTCTAAGTGCGTATAATTGGGTGAAACAAAATCAAAATTTATGAATGACACACAAGCATATCTAACACCTGAGAAGTTTGATGAACTAAAAAAGGAGCTAGATCACCTGAAGACCGTGCGCCGAAAAGAAGTAGCTGAGTCACTTGAATACGCGCGAAGTCTCGGAGATTTGTCTGAGAACGCAGAATATCAAGAAGCACGCGACATGCAAGCTGCTATTGAGGAACGGATTACCTACTTAGAAAAAGTAATAAAAGAAGCTAAGATTGTAGCTCATGACAAGAAAGGAGGAGTAGTTGGCTTAGGTTCCATTGTAACTATTCAAAAAGAAAAAGATAAGGAAAAACGAGAATATACAATTGTTGGTTCAGATGAAGCTGATATTCATAATCGAAAATTATCATACCTGTCACCACTTGGTGAATCATTAATGGGTAAGACTAAAGGTGATGAATTTGCTTTTGATACTCCAGCTGGGAAGCAAAAATACAAAGTTCTAAAAGTAGAATAATAAATTCCTGTAGCACCTCATCTACTTCGTTGTGCTACGAAATTATTCCTTCAATGTACGTCTAAGTACACCTCAGTCATAATTTCTTGCACGCCTCGTATCTAAGGCACTACAGAAATTTATTGGGAAAGGCCGGTAGCTAACGCTACCGGCCTTTCTTTTTTATTAAACTCAAGTTATCCTAGCCAGTATGTTTTGGGCAGATAAATTAGCCGATGAAACGGCTCGACGTTTTAAGAATGTGATAGAAGCTGGAGAGTCGATTATAGTTCGTGACGAAAAAACCGCTTCAGGAAAGGTGCATGTCGGTTCGCTTCGTAGTGCGGCAATGCACGCTATGGTGGCTGATGTCTTAAATGATCGCGGAGTAAAAGCGGAGTTTCATTTTGAGATTAATGATTTTGATCCAATGGATGG
>JAGQLZ010000073.1 GCA_020428895.1 Candidatus Kaiserbacteria bacterium | reverse complement strand
GGTTCGATTCCCCGTGGGATCACACCATATTTTTACGAAAAAGCAACTCTTACTGAGTTGCTTTTTCTTTTAAAAATAGGTGTGATTGCCACGAGCAAAGTGCCTTCGCACTTTGCGTGGGAATCGAACCGCCGGAGCGATGTGAGTTTACGAACGAGAGAGGCGTGTCCCGCGGCACTTAGTACTTTTATGAACGAAGTGAAATAAAATACTTAGTGACCGTCAGGATCATTCCCGTGGGATCACCAATTAGTTTAATACGAAAATACGGCTCTATTGAGCCGTATTTTCGTATCTAAAACTAACTAGATGATTCAGGGGCCTCCTAGACCATTTAGGTTATGGTTCCAATTCTGCCCACACTTGGATTGCTGCCTAACTGACTTTAGTGACGCAAAAAACACCTCGCCGTATCTCACGGCGAGGTGTCATCTTTCAATCCTTTTTATACAAAAGGTCAATCCAGCGGTAGTGACGGTCACGATAATATTTTTTTATCCAAATCCAAGCTGGAATCGTCAATAAAGGATTATTAGTCTTAAATTGGACTACGTCTATATATCGACAGGTAATTTTATCGACCGCTTCCACCTTCATCCAGTGTAACCATTCCTTAACATCACCACCTTCTTCAGTAGTAGTCATAGAATGATTTTGCTGGTCTATCTCGGTGAATGTAAATTTGTAAGGGAACGCTTTGCCGTTTGTAGGTTTTACCAAAGTATTAACACTTTGACCAACTTGCCACTTTTCTGGCCAGTTATCGGCATCAAGGAACTTAACTTTATCTTTTGTGATAAAGGAAAGCGTATCACTTCTTTGCATCAGTTCCCAAACCACATCAAGCGGAGCAGGGAGAACCGATTCAGTTTTTGCCTTCATGACAATCTCCATTTTATGTCTGCCAAAAACTTTATAATAATTAGATATATAGTCAAATTTTATTAAATAGTTTCTTTTCTGTTATCATTGTCTCAATGAAAAAATTTGTTTTGTTTCTGTTTGTATTTCTTCAGATGCCTTTTTCTGCTTTTGCTCAGCAACTTCATGAAGACTATCAGGGTACGTGGCATGGAAAAGTTATTGAAGTATTAGATGATGAAACTAGAATAATTCCTGGCACAGACACAGAACAAAAATACCAGACCATTAGAGCTGAAGTATTAGATGGTCCAAAAGAAGGGGAGGTGATCAGAATCGAAAACGATTATCTTGAGTTGGATGAAGGTGACCGCTTTTATTTTAATTATTATGTATACATTGACGGTACAGAAGAATATGGAGTGCTAAACATTGATAGGCGAATACCATTATTAATACTTTTCTTAGTCTTTGTTTCAGCCGTCTTGCTTTTAGGTGGCTGGCAAGGTCTTCGCTCGCTAGTGGCTCTATTTGGTAGTGTTTTTGCAATTTTTTATATTCTTATGCCAGGAATTCTAGCTGGTTGGAACCCTTTAGTTATTAGTGTTGTAGTGGCTTCGGGGATTTTGTTTGTGGCTATTTTCTTTACTCATGGCTTTAATCGAGAGTCCGTTGTGGCCTATTCCGGTACTATGTTGGCGGTATTATTAACGGGCCTATTAGCCATTTTGTCAGTGCATTTAGCTAGTCTGTCGGGTTTTGCTGATGAAGCGGCTACTTATTTGAATTTCAATACTCGAGGAGCACTTGATTTTACAGCGTTGCTAATTGGAGCAATTATTATTGGAGTATTAGGAGTACTTGATGATATTGCCGTTACTCAAGCGGCAGTCGTCACTGAATTATTCGATAGTAATCCGTCACTTACTAGGCGTGATGTCTATCGAAGAGCTCTTAGAGTTGGAAGAGAACACGTTGGAGCTTTAGTTAACACTTTAGTTTTAGCCTATACTGGAGCTTCTTTGCCACTACTTTTGCATTTTTATATGTCTTCTTCCAGTTTGAGTATGGCGATAAGTTCTGAGTTATTTGCAACCGAAATTGTGAGAACAATAGTGGGTAGTGTTGGACTAATCATGACTGTGCCGTTTGTAACTTTACTGTCGGTTATATATTTAAAAAATTATAAGTCAAAACATTCTCATTCACATTCACACGGTCATAAACATTAATTTTGTTATACTGTTCGGGTATTGGTTTTAATTAAATATGATTATGGAGACAGAGGTTAATATTGTCGGAGAACATAAAAGCTCACCTTTTGCAGAATACTTTAAAGAAATAATTTATGGAGGAATAGATGGTATTGTTACTACTTTTGCAGTGGTGGCTGGTTTTACTGGGGCAGCCCTAACAAGTAGTGATACTGCTCAGCTTACTTTCACGATAGTTTTACTTTTTGGTTTGGCTAACTTATTTGCTGATGCGGCTTCTATGGGACTAGGTAACTTTTTGTCAGTTCGTTCTGAAAAAGATTTATATGAAGCAAAGCGACAAGGTGAAATAGCTGAGGTGCAAAATAATAAAGATAGTGAAGTTGCTGAAACTATTCAGATCATGCAGGCTAAGGGCTTTACACCCGAACAAGCCGTCACTCTTTCGAATATATATCAGACCAATGAAGAGTATTGGGTTGATTTTATGATGCAACATGAGTTAGAGATGTCTGATCCAAGGGGGGAGAATGAGGTTTACACTGGATTGGCGACATTCTTCTCCTTTATGATTTTTGGAGCTATTCCTTTGTTACCGTTCATGGTTCCTAGTGAAGCTGATGCTAAAACAATATTTATTTACTCGTCATTTGGCACTTTGACAGCTTTAGTGACGCTGGGACTACTTAAGTGGCGGGTGATTGGGACTAAACTAGGAGCTTCTTTGTTTGAGGTAGTGGCGGTTGGCGGTACAGCAGCTCTATTAGCGTTCTTTGTGGGAACCTTCTTTGGTGGGTAATTTTCACTAATTGGTTTGCACAGCTTTATACATAAGTAATGAACAGAGTTCTGCACAGACTTTTACACTACTTATCAACAAGTTATCAACAGAGTTGCCTAGAAATATGGTTTTTCTCATGGTATTGACGGAATATAGCTACCGTGAGAACCTGAATAAAGGTTTGCATGGTGGTGACTTTCTCCATATTTAGTCCCGTGGCTAGGGACAGGAGCATGCAAGCCAAAGCTCTACGTTGTACAGCAAAAG
>JAGQLZ010000072.1 GCA_020428895.1 Candidatus Kaiserbacteria bacterium | reverse complement strand
ATCTTACTAGAAATAAATTTAAAAAAGCCCTAGCGGGGCTTTTTTACTGTTAGTTGCGCTCGTCCTTTGCGACGTCTATTTCGCAATACCCCAGCTCCAGATTTACTGGCGCTACGAACAAGAAAACCATGGGTAGTGGCACGTTTTTTCTTGCTTGGTTGATATGTTCGTTTTGGCATAATTGGTTTTAAATTACCGCACAACTATACAGGAAAATAAAAAAAATTCAATATCTAAAATAATCACTTATTTCATAAGGAAATTTTGATTAAATTTAACTTAAACATCTTGACTCACTAGTTATTAACAGGTTTTACACAGTTGCAGAATTCTAATCAAAATAGGGTGTCGAAAAATAACAACTTTTTGTAAAAATATTTACAGTTCTGACACCACCTGTATAATGCTAATTATCACTGAAGGATCTTGTATTGAATTATGCAACCAACATCACACACATCATCTACTAACAGCGTTGTTAGAACAGAAGAAATTGATATTAAACAACTTTGGGATGATGCCTTGGTAAAGATCGAACTTACTATTACCCCAGCCAATTTTAAAACTTGGTTTCGCGATACTCACATAATGTCAGTTGAAGACGGTACGGTTACTATCGGAGTACCTAGTGTATTTGTTCGAGACTGGCTACAAGATAAATTCCAATCAACCATTCTTAAAACTCTTAGAGATTTATCAAACCATATTCGCAGTATTGAATACGCGGTAATTCAGCGCAGTGATCGCAGGGGAGAGACTAAAACTCAAACCATTAATGCGGCTATTCCACTCGAAGACTACTATATTAATAAAAGTGACAACTTAAATCCCAAGTATTCTTTTGATACATTTGTGATTGGTCCTTATAATGCCCTCGCTCATGCCGCCGCTAAAACAGTTAGTGAAAAGCCTGGGATTGTATATAATCCACTCTTTATTTACGGAAAGACTGGTCACGGTAAAACCCATTTAATTCAAGCTGTTGGTAATCATGTAAAACGAACTGGTAAAAAAGTTTTCTACGTTACCAGTGAGCGATTTGCTGTTGATTACTTTAATTCTTTACAGAGTGGAACGGCTAATAGCTTTAAAGATAGATACCGACAATACGATGTATTGATCATGGATGATGTGCAATTTTTAGCCAGTAAAGAGAAAACCCAAGAGGAATTATTCCATTTATTTAATGCCTTGCATGATAATAATAAACAAATAGTTTTCTCTAGTGATCAGCACCCAGCTATGTTAAACGGTCTTGAGGAAAGATTACTCTCACGCTTCGCTCAAGGAATGATTGTTGACATTCCAGCTCCTGATTTAGAGTCTCGAGCAGCTATTTTACGAGCTAAGTCAGCTCAAAATAGTATTTCTTTATCTGATGAAGTTGTTGACCACTTAGCTAGTACCATAGAAGGAAATATTCGAGAATTGGAAGGAGCTCTTAATACTATTATGTGCCAGTCACAACTCCTTGGTCGTACTTTAGCTATTGATGAGGTTAAACAGATTATTAAAAATAGCACTAGACCACGTCGTACTTTAGCTATTACAGATGTAGTTGATAAAGTTGCCCGATTTTACAATATCGATCAGTCTAGTATTTATGAAAAAACTAGACGAAAAGAAGTAGTCAAACCTCGACAGATAATAATGTATATTCTTAGGGAGGATTTCCAAGTTTCTTATCCGGCAATTGGTAAAAAACTTGGTGGTCGTGACCATACAACTGTAATTCATTCCTGTGAGAAGATTAAAAATGAGTTAAAAACTGATGATGAATTAGAGGAAGAAATTACTCAAGTAAGAATGTTGTTAAAGTAGATAAATTTAAAATAAAAGACCGGTAAT
>JAGQLZ010000071.1 GCA_020428895.1 Candidatus Kaiserbacteria bacterium | reverse complement strand
AACCAACGGAACGGATGTTTATCTCTGAAAAACTGTCTAATAAATCAGCCACCTCTCCCCTAGCATAATACCTAACTGGACCGTTCTTAAAGGGATTGCCGATAAGATTTAGGAACATCTGATAAATCATTCCTTGCAGACCCATTAATGACCATTTATTTGGGAATGAACCATAAACATACATGACTCCGCCCGGCTTTAGTACTCGGTATATTTCGTCTAATGATCTTTTCACAACAGATTTGTGATTGTGCAAAAACACCGCAGCCACTACTACGCTGTCCACTGAACTATCCTGCAAAGGAATCATATGAATGTCTGCATTCACAAACATGACTGGGGTGGTTTGTTCTGCTGGAGTTTGATTGTACCGAGCGGCAAATAATCTAACCATCTCGTGCGCACTATCAACACCAATGTATCCAGAAAAACTACGTTGCGGTAAAAGATATTTGGCAATCCGACCATAGCCACATCCCAAATCTAAAATAATACCTTCGGGTAGATCAACTTTCAGTTCAGTAATCTGATCAACTGATTTTTCAGCTACGGCCTCTTCACTGCTGGCAGAAATAACGGCGTGTTCTGGGCTTTCTACAGCCAACTTATCCCAAACAGTCTTATCAGCAATATATTTATCAACAAAAATTCCCTCCCTTTCAGTTACCGAATTCGGCTTTAGTAATGACTTAAGATTAGTGTTGTCGGTCATAATGGCTACTATAATAGCATACTAAAATCTTTATGATTTAAGCATGCAAAAAACATCATACGCTCCTTCAATCCATTTATTTACTTGACTGATTGACTGTCTATTTTCTAGCAACAACCGTGGTATATCGGTATTAGTGTCAGCTACAAAACCAGCTATGGCGGAATAGATGTATGAATAACCAGCCGTCTTTGCTTGCTGACGAACCTGATCATTAAAATGTCGTTTGGTGCCAAATGGATAGGCAAAATCACTTAACTCAATATTTAATTTAGTTGAAAAGGCTGTCTTATCATCATTAATCTCTCTTGATAAATCAGCTAGCGAGAGAGTGGTCAGATCTTTATGATTAACGGTATGCCCACCAATAGTATGACCACTGGCTACCAAGGTATCTACTCCTTCCCAAGTTAGAGGCTGGCGTGGTTTGATACATAAATTTTGCTTCATGAATTTTTCGACTTCGACTTTATCATCAGCGATATCTAACAAACCACTAGAAATAAAAAATAGAACTTTTATGTTATGTTCATCAAGTATCGGCAATACCACATCTATCCAAGATTGATAGCCGTCATCAAAAGTTAGTAAGATATTTATTTTGTCTGGGTTAAATTTACGATTATGAAAATCACTAGGAGAAATGATGTGATATTTGGATTTTATATTGGCTACCAAATTTGAAAACCAATCACGATCTTGGACATCATGAAGACATAAGATTCGCACTAGCGGGCCGTGTTGACGGTGGCGAGACGCGTAGCGTCTCGCCACCGTACTGAACCAAATCGAGTTAACCAACAAATCTCTTATCAAGTGCTTCATAATTTTTCATCAATCCCCCATTCCACAGTTAGATTACGTTCGACCAAACCTGAAAGTAGACGGGTATCTTCCTTAAAATACTCTTGCATTTTAGCTTTTACTTCCGGATCAATTGGTTTACCTTTGCTATCTTCAGGAATCACTTGAGAATTTTTTTCAGTATTTATCTTACGAATCAAATCAGTCACACCTGATCTTTTTATCATCCATACCACTTTATCCAAACCAATCTTTCTGCCTAATTCAGCAAAGCGGTGCATCCATCGCTCCAAACGAACAAACCTCGGGGTGCGTTCGACATTTACAAACTTTTTTAACATCTTTGGTACAAAAGTATCATCCACACCAATATGTCGATATATTTGTTGTATAAACCCTAAAGGATCTTCCCGACTATCCTCATACACCAATACTAGTAGCTGTAACGGTGAATAATATTCGTAGTATTCAGATAGTTGTTTAGCATAATTACCTTGTTCTAAAGCACTTGGAGCGTGTTCTATATATGAACTAAAAGTAGTGTCCTTATCAATTTCTCCAGCTTTAACAGCATTCCTAAATTGAGAGTAGGCTCGGTGTATTGGATTGCGAATAATCGCAATCAGTTTTGCCTGCGGGTACATATCGACAATTTTTTTGGCAGTGCCCGGTGTATATAAATATGAAGTAGAAAACTCACCTCTCTTCAACCCTTTTTTACAACGATTAAATTGCGATTCGTACCAATTTTTACCTTTAGCATAACGATCCCGACTAAAAAAATGAATTTCTTTTTGCGGTGTACAAATTTCAGGATGTTCATACAAACAAGCGTATACCCATGACGTACCAGCCTTCTGCGCTCCTAACCCAATAAAATCAACCATATAATCTATCTTATAAACTATACTCTAACACATTATTTATATCTATCTGCAAGTCCGGTGAAATAAGATTTGAGCCGTTTTTTAATTAAATATTCGATTAGAAATTGTAGCTAAAGAATGTTTATCAACCACAATATCTCTTAACTTACCCTTTATTGTACTACGCTCAGTTGGGTTATGTAACAATTCTTTAACTCTGTTGGACATGCCATCTATATCATCTTTAGAAAAGAAAAGTTTATAGCTAGACAAAATATCAGCAAAAGCATTAGTGCAAGTTACCGGAATAACTCCACTGGCCATTGCCTCCAGTACCACCTTGTCGACACTATCGGTATCAGACATGTTTAATAAAAGTTGAGCTTTTGAGTATTCCTCATTTAAATCAATTTGGGTCATTGCCGGCAACAATAAAACTTCTGGTTCTAGTGTCTGCTCACTTATAATGTTCTTGAGTTTATTAAGATATTCACTATCACTATCCGGCCCAATGATTTTCATGGAAAAATTTTCTCCAGTTAATTTAAGATTCGAAGCAATCGTCAAAGTTTTTTCAATCCGCTTTCGTGACATTTTCCGACCAACCACCAAAATAACTGGTTCACTGTGTTCGTTTTTATCTACAAATAAATCCGTATCAATTGCATGACCAACCACTTTTTTCTTACTAGTTTTAATTGGAAAACTTTCTTTTGAGGCAGTGTAAATGCGATCAACAAAAAGTAGAGCTAAACGTCCGACTAAATTTATATGACCGTGAGTCTTCCACCAAAGGTAGGTGGTGCGGTGCCGTTTTATTTTTTTCGAAAAATAAAACGGCACCGCCAAAATATTCATAATCGCTCCCATATGAAACAAAACGTAATCAGTATCGTTATTTACTAATCGAGCAAAGTGTTTATAAAAATTTATTAGCTGTCTAAATTTTGAAAAACCAGCAGCTTTTCCTAAAGTATGAATCTTAACGTTATCCGGCAGATTAATTTCCCCTGAAGAAAAACAAATTACATCTACTCGCTCAAATTTTTTAGCAAAGGTTTTTATCCAATCATGAAAAAACCCCAATAAAGGATCATGTTTGTCCACCACCTGTGTCCAGATTACCAATTTCATATAGCTACTATGCTATAGACGATACTATTATTCTAGTGCCTCATCAAGGAGAATGGCCTTCTCAATAGTCTCACGATATACCTTTCGGTATTCTGCCGGATCTTCATGTAGTTTTTCTAAGACTGATCGCTGACCTTCTTTACCAATTTTTTTGCGAAGTTCCACATCATTTAGATACGTTCCTAGTTTTGAAGAAAAACACTTCTGATCTTCAGCGTCGCAAATCATTGCTGACTCACCATCCACAAACAAATCATCCCGTACTTCTGTATGAGAAAGTAATAACGGAGTACCGACCGCCGCCCCTCTGATAGCTGATTCATCAGCTTGTTCATCTTTATCAGTAATAATCAATATATGAGCGGCTTTTAAATAACCAATTATATCTTTTACTGATCGCTCAAAAACTACTTGTTCTTTTATGCCCAAGGCCTCGGTTTTATTCATAAACTCTTTACGAGCTGGACCATCGCCAATTACCACTAATCCAACGTGTCGATTTTTAAGTACGGCTTGAGCGGCATTTAAAGTCTTATGTAATGTGCTCTCATGATCGAGTTTACCGACATACAACATTACAAAAATAAACGGTCGGTATTTCTCCTTAAGATCAATCGACGTTTCCAACTTAGAAATTCTTTCGTAGAGATTGAGTCGTGGCAAAGTGGTGAGGTCAATGATTTCATATTTCTGTTCCACCCAATTCTGAATCTTACTGGTTAAGGTACGAACACTGCGATAACGTGGAATGACAAACTTAGCAATAAGTTTTCGCCAACGATTACTGCGTTCACTAGTAAAGTCTGGGTCTTCATAATTTTTCAAAATGTGTAATTGAGTCGGTCGGTCGTAAGCGCTACCAAGCACATAACCCAACAATCCACATTCAAAAGGGTCTCTAGCTACAATCAAATCTGGTCGAAAACCTTCTGCAAAAGCCAACTGATCTTTGGCAATTCCATATCCAACCACCGGTGTCCACCACCAATATTTAGCGGTAGCGGTGTATACCCAGACATTTTTAGAAACTCGCAAAACTGGTGTAGTAGTTCTAATTCCTGGTCTTAGAATCAATATGTGAACTTCATCAAACAACTCCGAAATGTCTATATAACCATCCAAAGACTGCATGGATTGATTAAGAATCGAGGTATCTTGAGTGATAAATAACACTCGAGTGGTCTCTCGTTGAGATTGATAAGAAGCAAAAGCTTGTCCAGACACAGCTTCATCCAAGCTTTCCATCTCGACTTCTTCTTTTGGTTCATTGATGATTTTATCCAAATCAGTACGAGCTGATTCAGAATAATCACCACTAGAAAGATCAATCCTATTCATAGCAATAGTATAACGCGTTCAAATCAATAATTTAAACAAAACTTCCAACCCATTGGGATAGATAGTCTGCTTCATCTATTTTTAAGGCAAGGGCTGAATTATATGCAGACACTGACATTTCATGCCTTTTATTAACATCCTTAGATAAAGTCATCATAGCGTTCATAAAGTTTTTTGTATTATCGACTTCCACCACTAAGCCATGTTCACCAGCCTTAACCAACTCACCCACACAACCCACATCGGTAGTAATTACTGGCAGACCAACTGCCATCGCTTCTACTAAAACCATTCCCCAACCTTCGTGGGCAGAAGCTAATAAAAACACATCAGCTTTAGCCATCTCTCCAGCTACATCGTCAGTCCATGTAACAATTCTTATTACCTCATCTAATTTATGGTCTTTGATAAATTTTTGTATTTTTGTTTCCTCAGAACCGCGACCAACTAAAGTTAATGAACAGTTATTATTATTTTTGTACACCGCCTTAAAAGCCTCAAGTATGAGCGGTAAATTCTTTTCTGGAGCAAAACGTCCAACA
>JAGQLZ010000070.1 GCA_020428895.1 Candidatus Kaiserbacteria bacterium | reverse complement strand
GTAGCGTAAGTAGCGGGACCACCAATTTCTGGTGGATATAATCCTGTCGCAATCAGTAATTTCATATTGTTTTAATAATATCATCCAAGTCAGAAAAATCTGTAATGACAGGGATATTTTCTTGTTCTAAAATATCTCACAAAAATTATGTTCATAATAAATCTATAAGTTTACGAGCTAGTTTATGTGAATCGTGTCGAATCAAACTTCTCTTTAATGTATCACCACTTTTTGTTACTACTTCTTCTTTAGCCAATAAATCATCAGTAATGACTGTGCATATTCCGTTAGTACAATTTGCAACTACTGGAAATTCTTGGTCTTCTTCATATTTAAGTAGCAGTTTACTTGGAAATTCACCAACGTTAGTAACTACAAAATCTGGCAAAACACCAATGTATTTTTTGATTTCTTCAACATGATCTTGAGCTGTCATATTAAGAGTTTGACCAGCTTTAGTCATTAAGTTGCATACGTAAACAACTCTGCCACTAGATTCTTTTATCGCCTCAGCTACTCCGTCAACTACCACATTAGCTAATACACTGGTGTATAAATCGCCCGGTCCAAGAACAATTAAATCAGCCTTTAATATGGCGTCTTTTGCTCGAGCATTAATACTGGCTCTGGGTGTCACTGATAACTTGGTAATTCTTTTGGTAAATCTATCAGCTTTAGGTTCATCAATTGCATGTTCCCCAGTCACCATCACACCGTCTTCATACTGAGCCACTAAATGTACATTTTCATTTGTTACCGGAACCACTTGTCCGCTAACTCTAAGTACCCGTGAAGCCGCATGTATGGCAGATTCCTCTGAACCAAGAATATCGGTTAGAGCCACCAATAATAAATTTCCAAAATTGTGACCCGATAAACCATTACCCTTGTCAAACCGATGCAAAAACAGCTGTCGCAATAATTCATCATGTTCGTCATTATCACTAGCTAAAGCGGCTAATGCCATTCGGACATCTCCAACCGGCAACTGACCAAACTCATCTCGTAGCCTGCCTGTTGAGCCACCACTGTCTGCCATACTCACAACAGCTGTTAAATTTAAACTTTTTCGATACTGCTTTAATCCACGCAACACCGTATGAGTACCAGTTCCACCACCAATTACCACTATGGATTTTTTGCCATTCCCTGCTTTCATGTTGCCTATATAGTAACTCAATCAACACAAAATGAGTTACATACGCTATAATCCACTAATGAATATCGCAATCCTCACACCACTATTTCCGCCCGATATTGGCGAACCAGCTCCTTACGCTAAATTATTGGCCAATAAATTAGCTGACGCTGAACATAATGTTTCAGTGTTGCTTTATGGTCATTTACCTGAAAATATAAGCGGGGTTAAATTCGTCTGTACAGATAAACGAAAATGGACATTTGTGAGGTTGTACCTATACACAATGCGATTATTAATGAAATATCGTAAATTCGATTTATTAATCATCAACAACGGTCTTTCTTGTGAGTTTCCAGCTACTTATATTATGCCTTTTAGAAAGTCATCAACGGTTTTGGTTATTAGTGACCCTATTGCAAAAGCCAAATCGCGATCTGGAATGTATAAAAATGTTCACGAAAACTTAAAAAATAAAGTAACCGCAACCATCGATATCACTGAAGAAACTGATAGGCATAAACCAGAAATTCATCCATTTAAACCAGTTTCAGATATAACTATCAGCAATCATGACAAGTGGTGGAATAGACACCTTGAAGAAATATTATCCTATGGAAAATAGCGCAGAAAAAAATTGGCAAGAATATCTTAAAAAGGAACTACCGAAAGTTTCTGAAATTCTCAAAACTTATGGCTATCTTCTGGACCCAGACCAACCTCATGTTAAAGGTGAGAGATTTTTAATGAAAGCTTTGACCACTATTGGTGGTCAAAAATTAATATTACTTGGTAAAAAATCTGACACAAATGAAAAAGTGGTTATAAAAATCACCGAAGACCCCAAAGGTAAGAAGGAACTATTTCACGAAAGAGAATGTCGTCAGCTACTTCATGAAATAAATTTTGCATACGATATTTTTCACTCACCGGAAGAACTACTTTTTACCACCACTGACAACTACCTACTAACTATTCATAAATTTATTAAACAAGAAAAACCTTTTTTAGAAAGGCCTATTTCAGAGCAATTTGACTTTGCTTTGGATAGTTTTAAAGCTCAAGAAAAAGCTCGGGCCACTACTCATAAGCATTTCAAACAGATTGCTAAAACTTTTGGTAACCGCACTAGGCATGATTACTTAAGGCTATCTGATACATTTGAATCGGCCCTAAAAAATAAAAACGCTTCCCAAAAAACCTTAGAGTTAATCAAGCAGGCTAAACAAAAACTTATCCAAAAAACTATGCGAATTGAGCAGTATTGTGGTTTTTTAACTCACACTGATTTTGTTCCTCATAATTTTAGAATTTCTGGTCAAACATTATATTTACTAGATTTCTCATCACTACGTTTTGGTAACAAACACGAAAGTTGGGCCCGATTCTTAAATTTCATGACTTTATACAATCGTGATTTAGAAACTGCTTTGCTTGAATATATGAAAAACAATCGAGCTGAAGAAGAGCTTGAATCCTTGCATTTAATGAGATTGTTTAGATTAGAAGAAATTATTACTTACTACACCAATCTACTTAGTGACAGTGAAGGCGACTTATTAAAACTAAATACTTTAAGAGTTAATTTTTGGAGTGAAGTATTAAGTGCTGAATTAACTGGGAAAAGAGTGTCTAACGAAATTGTTGAAAATTATAAAATTGCTCGTGATAACTTACGAAGTCAAGAAGAAAAAGAAAGACAAAGTGGTCTTCATTAGAAAAAACCGGCAGGCCGGTCTTTTTCTATTCATCCATTTCTCGTAACTTACCAATCAGCTCCTCATATTCTTTCAACAGTGAATGTTGCCAGACTGGCTTTAAAGAATTTAATAATAGTTCTTCAAACCAAATCTTTAATTCTTTACCACGACTAAAATCTTGCCAAATAGCCGGACCAACTTGAGAGTAATAATCTACCATACTGCTGGCATTATGAATCTTATCTGCCACCGAAACAGCCCAAATATTTTCACCTGCTTCTACTACATCTTTCACATATAACTCCTTACGAGCTTCCCAAGCTAAACTTTTATCTTCAGACACTGCGGTCACTATATCCACCACTTCGTTACCTAACTCAAGCCTGAGTGCTTCTTCAGTTACTGACGTATCTTCTAATACATCATGAACAACAGCTGCCGACCTAACTACTTCATCAAATCCATTTTCCTTTACAATATCTGACACCATAATTGGATGTACAACGTATGGTGAACCGTCAGTTTTACGCACCTGATCTTTATGTGCTACTATCGCTACCCGTAAGGCTTTTTCGTATAACTCCATAACTAGCCAGTAATTTTATTAAATACTTCTTTTTGCATCTTTACAGCAATTGGATCCCAGTTGTATTCTGTCTCTACCATTTCTCTAGCATTTTTTATTACCTCACTAACTTTATTAGGATTAGCAATAATATCTTTCACTGCTTCAGCAATTTGTTCTGGTTGATCTGGATCAACTGCCCAGCCAGTTGTTGCTTTGTCTGGATTACGTTTGGCATCAAAAATGTAATCTTTAAAACCACCAACTTGGGTAGCAATTACCGGAATTCTCGCTGCCATAGCGGACAATACTGAATTGCCCAAGCCCTCAGACCGACTAGGATGAACAAAAATATCAGTCACGATTGAATTTCGATATTTAGGAACATCATCTCGTTCTAATGCACCCAAAAATTTGACTCGGTTTTCAAGTTTTAATTCTTTAGTAAGCTCACGTAGCATTGCTTCGTCTGGCCCGGCTCCAGCAATTAAAAAATAAATATTGTCTGGTAAATATTTAAGGGCTTTAATGACCGAATCAATAGCTTTTTGATAAACCAATCGAGCGGCGATAAACAAATAAACATCACCATCTTTTTTATCTAGTGAATTTTTTACAGCTTCTAACTCTACATCGCTATAGAACTGATTAAAGTTTTTAGGGTTAGCACCATTGCGTACCATTATCACTTCCCCTTTATAACCTCTCTTAGCTGGCCACTCACCTAAATATTCAGAGATAACTTGAATCACTGTAGCTTTTCTAAAACCATAATCTAAGAGTGGTGCAAATGGTTTAATAAACCAACGATTAAATACTTTGTCGTAAGGATCACCATCTTGCAAAGTTAGCACGTATGGCAGTTTAAGACCCATTAGGCGCGCCAGCGATAACGGAAACAACATATAGGTCATCATTGCCCACATACCATCTAAAGTATATTCCTTGTGAAGCTGGCGCGCCTTCATGGACGCCAGTGGTACATATAAAATCTTAGAAAGATAACCACCCCCGAAACCAACTCTGTGAACGGTAACATTATCAATCTGTTC
>JAGQLZ010000069.1 GCA_020428895.1 Candidatus Kaiserbacteria bacterium | reverse complement strand
ATTGTTTCTTCCGGTATTTATATAGTAAGAGCGGAGTTCTTTGTAACAGGAGCAGAAGGGACTGCTTATGCTGATAACAACTTTGTTCAACCAACCGTCACTATTTTTATTGAAGCAAAAGAAAAAGCCTCTGATACTGACTCTTTTTATCTACAAACGACCGTAACTCAACGAAGACTTGATATATGATGTACAAATATCTTTCACAAACTCATAAAGACTCCACCAAAGACTCCGCTGGCTTTTCTTTGATTGAAGTTTTGGTGGCAGTATCAGTTTTGTTGTTAATCATGGTCGGTCCGATGACTATTATTGTTCAGTCTAGTCGGAGCTCGTCATTTGCCACTGATCAGGCTACGGCATATTTCTTGGCTCAGGAAGGTATCGAACTAGCTCAAAATATTAGAGATGGTTATCAGTTGGCGCATATTAAAGATCCGGTTGCTACTCCAAATCCTTGGGATGACTTTAAAACTGCAGTAAATGACTGTACTAGTTCAGGTGGTTGTTCATTAGAGATGGGTAGTGGCGTAAATCCGACAGTGGCCGTAGCTAGTTGTTCGGGAACTAACCCTTGTCGCTTATATTTGGATGACGGTACTGGCACAAAAGAACGTCAACACTTTAGGTATGATGACGGGGCTTTTGCTGTGAATGATAAAACCAAGTATAAACGAGCCATTACCATTACTTTTTCAGGTGATCAGGCAGAAGTGGCGTCTACCGTTACTTGGAAATCTGAAGGTATCTTGGCAGAGTCAGAAGTAGCAGTAAAAACATTTTTATACGATATTTATGGAAATTAAAAATAACAACAAAAAAGGCTTTGCATTACTGATTACTCTTTTAGTTTTAGGAGTAGTGATTGCAGTTGGTTTGTCAGTTTTGGAATTGAGTCAGAAACAAGTTAAATTATCTTCTAATTCTGCTGGTTCAGAAACTGCTTTTCATGCCGCCAACGGTGGGATTGAGTGTGCTCGGTACTGGCGTCGTAAAATGGCTTCAGATTTTGAAAATACAACCACCAATGTTATCAATCTCAGCTGTTTTAATAATACACAAGATTTTGACATTGATACTTCCGCCGTAATAAGCACAACTGGTGTTGGTAGTTCAGCTATATATAAAGCAGAATATGACTGGGGATTATTGAATCGCTGTTCAGCTATAGAAATGTTAGTGATGAAAGTAGATGTTTCGGCCGGAAGCGATTATGTAGTAGACAATATCACTGATATTTTCCCTGGTTATCCTGATGGAAGTACCAAAACTTGTAGTGCGGGAGGTTTGTGTACAGTGATAGTTTCTTATGGATACAGTGCCCCGTGTGCAAATAAAAATATAATTGGTACCGTTCAGCGTGAAGTCTTGGTACAATTCTAGCGATGACTGATAAGGTTGATAAAAAACGCATTAAAGAACTGCGTAAGTTAATTGCTTACCATCAACAACGCTATTATGAAGCTGACAAACCTGAAGTGTCAGATGAGGTTTATGATTCGCTTCTAAATGAACTTAAGACGCTTGAGGGAGCCACTGATGAAACTAAAGACAAACTTCTGAATCCTGTTGGCGGAGCAGTAAGTGATGCTTTTAATAAGGTAAAACACACGGTTCGTCAGTGGTCTTTTGATAATGTTTTTACTGAAAAAGAACTGCAAGAATGGGAATCTAAATTAAAACGACATTTGGACAGTGAAGACGTTGCTTATAAGACTTTGAGTTATGTAGCTGAACACAAAATTGATGGACTTAAGTTAATTCTTGAATATAAAAAAGGTAAATTAATGAGAGCTACCACTAGGGGAAACGGAGTAACTGGTGAGGACGTTACCCATACCGCTTGTGAGATTAGTGATGTGCCAAAAGTTTTAACACAAGCAGTAGATATAGTAGTAGTTGGAGAAGTTTGGTTATCGTATGAAGAATTCAAACGAATTAATAAAGCCAGAGAAAAATCTGGAGAAACTGTTTATGCCAATCCTCGTAATACTGCCGCTGGCTCGCTTAGACAACTTGATGCAACTGTAGCTCGCGATCGTAAGCTTTCTTTTTATGCATACGATGTTGATGCTTTTTCGGCAAATGATACTGGTGTTACTGAGCCACTGACTCAATGGGATGAACTTAAGCTTCTTAAAAAACTTGGCCATACTGTTAACTCGCACAATCAACAGTGTTCATCGATTGATGAGGTAATTAAATATTATAAAAAGTGGGTGGAGAGGCGCGGTGATTTGGCTTATGGAGCTGATGGAGTAGTTGTAAAAGTGAATGAAATTTTTATACAAAAAGCGGCTGGACACACCGCCAAATCACCGCGCTACGGCATTGCCTTCAAGTTTCCATCGGAAGAAGCCACTACTTTAGTGGAAGATATTCAGTTGCAAGTTGGTCGTACCGGTGTGATCACTCCGGTAGCACACTTAAAACCTGTTTTAATTGCTGGCTCGACTGTGTCTAGAGCTACTTTACATAATGAAGATGAAATCAAAAGACTAGACGTTAGAGTGGGTGATACAATCGTTCTTAAAAAAGCTGGTGACGTAATTCCTAAAGTTTTATCAGTTGTCACTGAGTTGCGACCAGCTAATGCTAAACCCTATAAATTTCCCAAAAAAGTAGCTGGTTGTGGCGGAGCAGGATTGATTGAACGTATTCCCGGTGAGGCGGCTTATCGTTGTGTTGATAGAAGTTCGGATACACTTAATCGTCAGCGACTATATTATTTTGTTTCCAAACAGGCTCTTAATATTGATGGTGTTGGTCCACGTATCATTGATCAATTACTTGATGTTGGACTTATTTCTGAACCAGATGATTTGTTTACTTTAGAAGCTGGTGATTTGATGGAATTAGAAGGTTTTAAGGAAAAGTCTGCACAAAATACTTTAAAAGCAATACATGCGGTTAGAACTTTACCACTTCATCGTTTTTTGATAGGGCTTTCAATAGATGGAGTTGGTGAAGAAACTGCTAGGTTATTAGCTGATAATTTTGGAACTTTACAAAAAATACGTTCAGCATCTTTAGAAAAAATTGCCAATATTTACGGTATTGGTGAAGTGGTAGCAAAATCAATAGTTGATTGGTTTGCTATAGAGGAAAATTCAAAGATGGTTGATCGCTTACTAAAATATATAAAACTCGAAGAAGTTAAAAAAGCAAACAGTGAGTCAGAATTGAATGGCAAGTCACTAGTTTTTACTGGTACTCTGCCAACTCTTGATCGAGATGAAGCCAAAGATATGGCTCGTCAGGCAGGAGCACGAATTTCGTCAGCGGTTTCTACTAAAACTGATTACGTTGTTTTGGGTGACAATCCCGGTACTAAAGCTGATAAAGCGAAAGAATTAGGAGTAAAAATAATCTCTGAAGCTGAATTTTTAAAACTCGTGGCATAACAATTAATAAGGTGCTACTATAGCCTGCATGGAAAGAGAAGATATCTTACAGCTTGGTAGTCTGGCACGAATAAAGTTGTCAGATGAAGAGGTAGACGCTTTTAGTAAAGAAATAAACGATATTATCGGCTACGTTAGTACCGTTCAATCTATCGCAGCTGATAGTGAACAAGGAGTGATCAGAGGTAATCATTTCAATATTTTTCGTGAGGATAAGATTACCAATGAACCAAATCAATATACTGATGATATTTTGGCGGCGATGCCAGACACTGATGGTCGATTTATGAAGGTTAAGAAAATTCTTTCTCAAGACTAATAATCATGACTATTACAGAATTACGCAAACAGTATATCGCTGGCACATTAACCCCAACTAAAGTAGTCGAAGATGCTATCGCTTTAATAAAAGCCAAAGATGGAGACATTCACGCTTTTTTAGAAGTTTATGAAGATGCTTTAGAGCAAGCTAAAGAAGCTACTAAACAATACGAAAAAGATGGTGACAAAACACCAGCTCTTTTGGGTGTGCCAATTGCTATTAAGAATAATATTTTGATTAAAGGTAAAAAAGCCACCGCTTCGTCAAAAATTTTAGAAAATTACGAAGCAATTTATGATGCGACCATTATCGCTAAGCTTAGAGAAGCAGGGGCAGTTTTTATTGGCAGCACTAATCTTGATGAATTTGCCATGGGTTCTTCAACCGAGAATTCTGCGTTTGGTCCAACCAAGAATCCGATTGACACTACTCGTGTACCAGGAGGTTCTTCAGGCGGTTCGGCAGCAGCAGTGGCGATGGGAGCGGTGCCAGTAGCGGTTGGTACAGATACCGGTGGTTCAATTCGACAACCAGCCAGCTATTGTGGTTTGGTGGGTTATAAACCAACTTATGGAGCGGTTTCTCGTTATGGTTTGATTGCCATGGGTTCGTCTTTGGATCAGGCTGGTCCTTTAGCTAATAGTGTAGCTGACACTGCGTTAATTCATAATATTATCGCCGGGACTGATAAGATGGATATGACCACTATCACTGATAAAACTTTTGAATCAGTACCCACTAAAATTAAATACACTTTTGGTGTACCAAGAGATTTTCTAAAAGAAGGAATTGATCCTGATGTAATGGAGGAGTTTGAAAAACAAGTTACTAAACTCAAAGCAGACGGTCATGAGGTGGTAGATGTTTCCTTACCTTTGTTTGAGCAAGGTTTGGCTGCTTATTATATTGTGATGCCAGCTGAGGTATCATCTAACTTAGCTCGGTTTGACGGTATGCGTTATGGTTTGTCTGAGTCAGGTGACACACTTCTGGACGTTTATGAAAAAACTCGTGCTAAAGGTTTTGGATCAGAAGTAAAAAGACGAATTTTGTTGGGTACTTA
>JAGQLZ010000068.1:2223-5344 GCA_020428895.1 Candidatus Kaiserbacteria bacterium | reverse complement strand
ACTTTAGCAATGCCACTTGAAGGAAAACTTTTTCCCGATACATATTTAATTCCGCGTGATTTTTCGGCTGAAGAGTTGGTTGTCCTGCTTAATGAAACTTTTGAAACAAGAATTAAACCTTTAAGACCAGCTATTGAGAATAGTGATTTTACTGAATACGAAATACTAACTATTGCCTCAATTATTGAGCGCGAAGCCAACAGTAAAAATTCTATGCGCATGGTAGCCGGAATCATAAACAATCGAATTGAAGAGGGTATGCCATTACAGTTAGATGCTTCAATTGAATACGTACTAGGTAAACCACTTTCCGAACTTACAGCCGAAGATTTGAAACAAAATTCACCATACAACACATATATAAATCTTGGTTTACCACCTACACCAATCGGTAACCCTGGGATTACCGCTATTGAAGCCGTTCTTGAGCCTGAAGAAAATAATTATTTATTTTATCTAACTGGTCGTGACGGTAACTTCTACTACGCAACAAATTTTGCACAACATCAGTTTAATATAAATAATTACTTGCGTTAAAGATTATTTTTGTTAGCGTACTTGTACAATGTCAAAACAAAAAACAGTTTTTGTTGGTCTGTCTGGGGGAGTTGACTCTTCTGTAGCAGCCTTACGCTTGAAACATGCCGGTTACAACGTTGTCGGAGTGTTTATTAAAGTATGGCATCCAGATTTTATGGTTTGTTCTTGGGAAGAAGAACGACTTGATGCAATGCGGGTGGCAGCCAGTTTAGATATTCCATTTTTAACTTGTAACGCTGAAGCAGAATATAAAACCGCCGTTGCTGATTATTTTATTTCAGAATACCAAGCGGGCCGTACACCAAACCCTGATGTTATGTGTAACAAAGAGGTTAAGTTTGGTGCTTTCTTGAAATTTGCAAAGGCTAACGGGGCCGATTATATCGCTACTGGTCATTACGCACGTGTTGAAGGTGAATCTGGCAATCGTCAGTTATATCGTGGGGTAGATACTAATAAAGATCAGTCATATTTTCTTTGGACTTTAACAAGAGAACAACTCGATTACTGTCTGTTTCCAGTTGGCGACACCCCAAAAGAACAGATACGTAAAGAGGCCCAAAAAGCAAATTTAAATACTGCTAAGAAAAAAGACAGTCAAGGCATCTGTTTTCTTGGACACGTTGATATACCAGACTTTCTTTCGCATTACATTGACTTAAAAGCTGGTGATGTAGTTAACGAGAACGGTAAAGTTGTAGGTAAACATAAAGGGGTGTTGGTGTATACCTTAGGTCAAAGACATGGTTTTGAAATATTTGAGGCTGATACAAACCGTAAACCGTATTTTGTAATTTCTAAGAATTTGGAGACCAACTCTCTAGTGGTATCGCATACACCACCAATCTCTCAAAAAGAAGACAAAATTGCCCTTAAAAATATAATTTTACGAACAAACATTAAAGATAATGATTTGGTTGAAGTGCAAACTAGATATCGTCAAAAACCTTTTGCTGGTTTAATAACTAATCTCACTAATGAAAGTTTAACCATCTTACCAAAATCACAAATCACAATGACTAGTCTCGGTCAATCATGTGTACTGTATCAAGGTGATCACTGCATAGGAGGTGGTATCATTGAGTAATGCCAGTCACAATCGTTAAAGCTGATGGTTCAGTTGAGTACTTTAAAGTTGAGAAATTACGCCGTTCATTACGAAGAGCTGGTGCTACTAAAGATGAAGTTAGAGAAATTGTTACAGAAGTCGATAAACTGTTATACGAAGGTATTAAAACTCAAGAGATATACCGACTAGCATTTGAATTATTACGTAAAAGTGAGATGCCTGCGGCCGCTCGTTATTCTTTGAGGCGAGCTTTATTTGGTTTAGGGCCAACTGGCTTTCCGTTTGAGATTTTCTTGGCAAAATTATTTGAAGTAGAGGGATATATAACCAGAACTGGAGTTGAGCTAGAAGGGAAGTGTGCTTCTCATGAAATTGATGTAACTGCTTACAACGAAACAAATAGTTTTGTAGCTGAAGCTAAATTTCATGCACGACCAGGAATAAAAACCGATTTACAAGTTGTTATGTATTCTTATGCGAGATTGCTTGATTTGAAAGATATAAAAGTCTGTAATAAAGATCAGTGTGGAATTAAAGATTTTCTTGTGGTTACTAATACAAAATTTACCTCCACTGCTGAACGATATGCCACTTGTACTGGTTTAAAGCTACTTAGTTGGGATTATCCAAGAAGAAATAACCTCCATGATCATATTCAAAGAGCTAGAGTTTATCCGATCACTGTTCTGCCTGAAATAAGTAATAATCAAGCGGCAACTTTGATAAGTCATAATATTATTTTGTGTCGAGACTTATTGGCAAAACCACACGTTCTTCGACATCTTCATATTTCACAAAAAAAGACAGAATCTATACTCCAATCAGCAAAATCTCTCTGTCAGCAAGATAATTGAACACATTTTGTGTCAAGGTTACCTAAAAATGTTCTATGATATAATCCTGCCATAACTTAATTATGAATATGTCAGAAAAGCAAACACAAAATATGTCAGAGGAAAAGCAAGAAAGTCAAAAAACAGTAGTCGCCTTTATTGTAGGACTTCTTATTGGAGGGCTACTAGTATGGGTTTTCTCAGGTGCTCCAGCTGAGTCACCAACTGAAAATCAAGACGAAGACACTAAGGCCGAAGTACTTGATAAAGATACCAATGCCTCAAGTGAGGATATCAATGATGTTTCAGATGTTAAAACAGATGAAGTAGCAGAATTACCAACTTTAGAAGTAGGTGACGGTAGTGTTCGAGTGGCTGACCAAGCTTCAGGGTTTGAAGTAAAGCTTGATGGAGCTGTGTTTCCAACAGAAGAAGGTTGGATAGGTGTACGCGGATACAATGATGGTCAACTTACAAGCATCTTGGGTGTAATGCGCTATTCACAAGAACAAGGTCTAGTACCAAATTCAATTGAATTACAAGCTCCAACCCAAGCGGGACGTGACTACGCAATTGTATTCTTCACTGAAAATGGTGACCGAGAGTTTAGTTTAGCTGATGATGTGCAGATTGATAAAGTATTTGCTACTTTTACCGCCAAATAAATTATTTTGGTAAT
>JAGQLZ010000068.1:0-2204 GCA_020428895.1 Candidatus Kaiserbacteria bacterium | reverse complement strand
AAAACCGCCAATATTGGCGGTTTTTCGTTGCTAAAATAATTGAATGCTATAATTGTATTTAATGGCAGACAAAATATACAAATATAATCCAAACCGTGGTGCTGACTGGAATTACGGTGGCAGTAAGTGGAAATTATCACGCTCTAAAATAGATTTTTTTATCGAATGTCCTCGGTGCTTCTATCTTGATAACAAGTTAGGTACTAAGAGACCTAGTTTTCCTTCATTTAACTTAAATAATGCGGTTGATGAACTTTTTAAGAAAGAATTTGATATTTACCGAAAAAAGAAAACCCCTCATCCAATTATGGTTGAAAACGGTATTGACGCGATTCCATTTCAACACAAGTTACTAAATGACTGGCGTGACAACTTTGTTGGAATAACCTACGAACACTCGGAGACCGGTATGATAATCTCTGGTGCGATTGATGATATCTGGATAACTCCAGCTGGTAAATTAATTGTGGTTGACTATAAATCTACCTCGAAAGAAGGTTCTATAACATCTTTGTCAGACAGCCCTTGGGATCAACAGTACAAACGTCAGCTTGGCGTATATCGGTGGTTGCTAGAAAAAAATGGTTTTACAGTCGAAACTGAAGCTTATTTAGTTTATGCAAACGCCAGTAAAGATGAGGCTGATTTTTCTGACAAATTAGTTTTCGAAACAACCTTAGTTCCCGTTGAGACAGATATTTCATGGATTGATAAAACTTTGTCTAGCATAAAAGAAACCTTAGACAATGGTGACATTCCACCCACCGGAGACTTTTGTGAATTTTGTCCATATCGAGAAGCTTGTGGTAAAAAATTATTGGCTATACATAATGCAAAAATCAAGAAATGAGTGAATTCAGCAACAAAGTGAGATGTGTTGTTAAAAATATACCGAAAGGCGAAGTTCTTACGTATAAAGAAGTGGCCAAAAAATCAGGAAATCCAAAAGCAGCTAGAGCGGTAGCACAAATAATGGCAAAAAATTTTGATCCAACTATACCTTGTCACAGAGTAATTCGCAGCGATGGAAAATTAGGTGGCTACAACCGTGGAGGAATAGTGGCAAAACGTGCTATATTACAAGGTGAAGGATATTGTAAATAATTTTTTAATATGACCCAGCAACACAATTTGCCAGAGAGAGGAGACCCAAATGCTTTGACGACTATTGAAAGAATGATTAAGACTTCGCGTCAACAAGTTGGTGATCTTACTCGGATTGTTACAGATCTTCGTGAAGAACATACTAGATCTCAGACTATGGTAGGCACCCTGACGCAACAACTTACCGAACTTAAGTCAACTGCTCAAAAACTAAAAGCTCAAATGGAAGAGTTACAGAGTAAATACGAATCAACCGAAAAACAGCACGAAGAAACCTCTAAAGACATTGAAAAAGTCAGCAAAGATCTTCAAGAAGTTGAAACAAAAACACATCAACTTGATGGTGAGAAAGCGCAAAAAGAAGCTGATTTACAAAGAGTTCGTGAACAAGTTGAACAATTTGAAAGAGAACTAGATAAAATTAGTCGATTATAACGTGTATTCATTTAGAATTGAACAAGCCATACGAGCCGCTTCAGTCTTGCATAGAGACCAACTCCGTAAGGGAAGTATGCCATATCCGTACATAACTCACTTAATGGCGGTTTCAATGATTCTAATGGATTACACTGAAGATGAAGACACAATTGTTGCAGCCTTACTACATGACACTATTGAAGATACTGACTACACAGAAGACGAATTGAGAGAAGATTTTGGTGGTGAGGTTGCTGACATTGTAATGTCTCTTTCTGAACCAAAACACATTGGTGACAAAAAACTTGGCTGGAAAGAGATGAAAAAAGCTTATGCCAAACAACTTAAGAAAGCACCAGAGAAAGCTTTAATGATTTCAGCGGCTGATAAATCTCATAATTTTAGAACTATTGTTGAAGAATACTATGACGATCATCCTAGATTTTTTAAAGACTTTGGTGGTTCTCTAGAAGACCGAGTGGAAGTTTATCAAGATATTTCAAATGTTATTAACTCACGCTTAAACAATAAAATTGTTCAAGAGTTTAATCACGTTTTTGAAGAATATAAAAATTTTGTTTACGATGTCAAAAAGCGAGAAGAAGAGCGATTTTAGTTACACTAATTTACAGGATCGGAAACCTTTAGATAAAGTAAAAACTACTTGGGATTTAAAAAAACAC
>JAGQLZ010000067.1 GCA_020428895.1 Candidatus Kaiserbacteria bacterium | reverse complement strand
AGATTGTGCACTGAGCCATCAGCACGAATTGGTGTTACATAAACGACTCCCATTAAGCCGCCTCCACTAATATTTATAGACCCTGATTTAATAATTTCACTTATTTTTGGTGAAAAATGAATAAATCTGTATGTGTTAGAAGACGTCTTCCAGATCTCTTTGTCTTCCTTCAGCCCTTTACTTCTTAGGCTATTCAAGAAATATTCATTCCAATCCGTATTTGTAACAAGAGTTTTAAAATCCATAGTTTAAAGCTTTTCAGTTACAATTCGTTTACCGAACAAACTATTTTTTGCAGCTAGTGATCTGTAAATGCCAGAAAAGACCTTTGCAGTTCTACGGTGATCTAAGAAATTCGACCTCTGTTGTTCTGGAGCTATGTTTTTATCTATATACTCAAAAAACTCATTAATACAAATTCGACGTGCTTCCTCTTGATGGCCTCGGGAATAACCTTCGAGTTCGAAATCCATTTAATCTCTCACGTTTACAATTTCAACTGGCTTCCATTCAGGAAACAGTTTGTTATTTCGGAAGATAATAATCTCTAAATGTCGTTCACCTCCAATGTCAAAGTGGTCACTTTTATCATCTAGGATTTCCTTCGACTGGTACGAGTTGATAAAAACTGATTGAAACGGACCTTGCTCAATCACGTGCTGTTCTTGTCTCACTCGACCATTGCCCTTATATAAGTCTCTTCCTTCCGCGGAAACCCAATTGCGTTGACCATATCCAGTGTGAGCAAGATTTAAAGTGCCTAGAGTAATAACCTGGCCATCACGTTTGAAGGTAATGTTTCCAGCAACATCTACTTCGCCAAAAGAGCGCATGAGACTTTTGTACTCGTTCCCATACTTAAAGTACTTATCTGAATCTTTAAATAATCTTTTATGATCCTCAATGCTTAGCTGGGCAAGAAAATCTGCTGGACGGCTACTTTGCCCATAAATTTCTACTGAGTCCACAGACTTGTCTCCTTTATGAGTTAAGTTTGTAAACTCACAAAGCACATCCACTGAATGGTAGCCAGAGTGTGACAACTTACCGTATCCGGAGTTGTAAGGATGATAGTCTTGTTCGATAATCTCATCTGGAAAACGCCACTGCCCGTCACAGTGTAATGACGACATGAGTGTTACAGGACAATTTGTCTGGGTAAAAATTTCTTTCACTGCGTCACGTGCCACATCGTAGGCTGTATGGAAACGTCGTTGTGCAAGTATTGTAAATACAAGATTCTGTTCTTTCAAGACATCGTTATACTTTTTCTCAATCAGTTCATACTCTTCTAAATTTCGTTTTGCTACTTTCAAGGAATTAGCAATTTTCTCAGCTGTTGATATCGGCTTATCAAGAAGTACGTGTAGCTTTCTATCAAGTGCCCACATTGCATACTCGAAGTGAGACAGGGGTTCGGTGGCAATCATCACTACATCAATACCGTGCTTATGAACAATCTCATCAAGCATCTTCCTACACAGTTTTTTATCCTTACGTTGCTGATCCGATAAAAAATACAAATCAGGTTCTAGGTTCTGGTCACTGACATATTTGCTGATCAGTTCTTTCTCTTGCTCTATATCTAATACAGCTGTTAATTGAACTGTCTCAGCAAGCTCTTTCAAAATGGGCACATGAATGCGCCTTGCATGATAACCAAGTCCAATGAGTAAAACTTTACGCATTTAAGTGTTCAAGTATTATATTAGCGGCGTTGATATTGTCTTCTTTCTCAAGAGTTTTGAACATATTGTCTCTATCACACCACTTATATTCATCGTGCTCATCTGGAGCCAAAGTGACAGCTACGCCTGACTTAACCTCAACTGCGTATACAAACTCGCGAATTTTTGTTTCTCCCTTCATCCATTCAAAATCATAAAACGGACCTTCTATTCTGATAATGTCTGATGAATCAATCCCGCACTCCTCATGCATTTCGCGTGTTATTGTACCGATAAAACTCTCATCGTTATGAACAGTTCCGGTCACAGTTTGCCAAAAACCACCGTCATCTGGTACTCGTTTGATGCAAAGAAATTCAATCTCAGCGTCTTTTCGTTGGTATACAAATGCATTAACTCGAATCGGTAGTTTAGTCATAACAATAATCTTAAATAATCCCTAAATATAGTCACTTTATCACGTTTTACAGTTAAATAAAGGTGTGGTTTATTGTTTTTTACAGTCCTTCGTGCATAATTGAACCAATGCAATATTTATCCTGGGATGAGCTCAATAACGAACAGAAAGGTTTGCTTGAGACGGCTAAAAACAATGCGGAAAAATCAGTCAGTCAAAATGGGCACAAAGTCGGCTGTGCTATTCGTGGTGCAGAAAGTACATACTCAGGTTCAACCATCTCACACCCACGTATCATTGGCTCAACTTGTGCTGAACGTATGGCCATAGATCACTTACTGATAGCTAACGACAGACCAATTCTGACTGCTGTTGTTGGAAGACTAAATCGTGATAGTTGGACCAAAGAAAATCTTTGCACCCCATGCGGACTTTGTCTTGAAATGTTCTGGGAACTCCAAATGAAAACTGGACTCGGTGATATTGAGTTCGTATGTGCTAATTGGGTGCTAGACAGAATTCTCAGTGTAAAACTCTCTGAACTTTTCCCTCGATTTGAAGCGGTAAAACGCTAAAGTTTACCTTGATGTGGAACACCGTTTGCCATTTTTAAGGGTGTTCGAATTTCGTTCTTAAAAGCTCCGCGAGTAGGATTCGAACCTACGACCTGCCGGTTAACAGCCGGATGCTCTACCGCTGAGCTATCGCGGAATATATTTAATTTTTACTTACAAACTGTAAGCTCAACCATTCTACAGAAAATATACATAATTTCAACAGGCTACAAAACTGTGGAGAAACTTATATCTGTAAAATGTTATACTTGGCAAGTTAGTAATTAGCTAGTACGTATGTTGACTATATATTTAAAACCGGGATGTCCATTTTGTAATAAAGTTTTAGCGACTTTAGATACACTTGAACTTGAATACGAACGGAAAGACGTAACTTCAGATGAAGCTATTCTCAATGAACTAATTGAAAAGGGAGGTCAGAAGATGGTTCCATATTTGGTAGATGATGAAAAAGGTAAAGCCATGTACGAGTCTGATGATATAGTTGATTATCTTAAGGAAAATTATGGTTCTGATACTCCGGTCACTGGTGAAGCTAAACCTAGAGTGCATTTAAGTGACGCAGCTTGTACTTCTTGTGAAGGTTAAACTAGAAGTAGGGCAAAGTAAAGAAAAGGCCGGACACGTGCGTGTCCGGCCTTTTCTTTACTCATGATATAATGTTTATGAAGGTCAATATTACTTATATTTAGTAATTATTCCTTAAATATTATCGTATATTTATCAGGTAACGAATGATATATGGCATATACAACCATTAATTATAAAGCGACAAATGCTGAAGTGGATGGGTCACTAAAGGATATTTTAGAAAAGAAAATTGAGACCCTAGAAAAGTTCGTTAATGATTCTGAAGAAGTATTGTGTGAAGTTACGTTTGAAAAGTTAGCCAGTCAACAGCAAGGGAGTATTTACACAATTGACGTTAATTACAGTGTGAATGGAAATTTATTTCACGCAAAAGCTACCTGTGACAGTTTTGAACAGTCTATAGATGAAGTACGTGATCAATTAGATAAAGAGTTACGGCGCGCTAATAAGAAACAAGAAAGTCTGGCTAAACGGGGCGGCCGCAGATTAAAAAACCTATTACGTTTTGGTCGAGGAGATTAAAGACTACTCAGGTAATCTTTGAATGAAATTTTACCTTTACCTTCTGGGGTGACTGAAATGAGGCAAAGTGAGCCGTCTTCGGCGAGCTTTGCCTCATTTATTTTTATACGTTTGTTGTTGTGAAAAAAGTAAGTTCCTGGGAAGTGGTCGTAACCTTTGATTTTTAATAGTGTGTTATAAGCCTCCTTGCCAGAAGGAAGATTGGTAGGATCAATTTTTAGTTCAGCATCAGCTTTGTTTATTTTTGTTGTATAGGTAGCGTTAGCATGATCTTGTTCTTGAGGGTGAATATTGCCAGCTAAGTACTCTGGAATAGTGGCAACCAAAAGAGCACCGCCCATATTGGCAAGAGCTTGGTCTAATTCAAGTCCAGAAATTGGCCAATTATCGTCACTAATTTCCATATACATTTGGTCAAGAATTGGTCCGTGATCCATTTCTTTGTCTAGCAACATGATGCTAACGCCGATACTAGCGCGATCATCTTCGATAATCGCGCTACGAATCGGGTTGGTCCCACGTCGCAACGGCAACATTGATGGGTGGACATTGATAGTTTTATATTTTGGCAATTCAATCAGCCATTCCGGCATGATTTTGTTGTAAGCCACCACTACAAATAAATCAAATTCAACTTTAGATATTTCTGGGATGTCTTCAGGAGTTTTGATAGTTTCTGGTTGTAAGACGGTAATGTTGTTTTTCTCAGCTAAAATTTTGATTGGTGGAGGCGTAAGGTTTTTGCCACGACCAGCTGGTCGGTCAGGATTGCAAACCACAAGACTTGGTTTTAAACCAGCTTCAATAAGTTCTTTCAATATCGGTACACCAATCGGTTCACCACCAAAATATACAAAATTTAGACTCATACTTGCTCGGCTTCACCAGGAGTTTCTTCTCCGATTTCATCTTTATGCCAAACTTTTTCAGCTCGGTCGATAAATAGAATACCGTCAAGATGATCGTTTTCATGTTGGATTATTTGTGCAAAGAGTCCGCCAGCACCACGTTCATATTCTTTACCATTTTCATCAAGAGCGCGCATAGTTACGTTGGTCGAACGTTTTACTGATCCATAAAAATCAGGTACTGATAGACAGCCTTCACCGACTAGATGAGTTTTTTTAGATAGCTTTATTAGTTTTGGATTGATAGCTACTAGTGTTGGTAGTGAATCACGATTTTCACTTTGGTCTTCGATAATAAAAATACGTTTAGATACACCGATTTGTGGAGCGGCAATAGCAACTGCCACAAAGCCGTCAACATTGTATGATTTTAAGGCGCTACGCATACCTTTAAGGATTTTGGCAACAGTACCGTTTTTAAATTCCTCTTCAGTCACTTCCTCAGCAATTGTGTGAAGGGCTGGGTGATCTTGTGGGA
>JAGQLZ010000066.1:2456-10454 GCA_020428895.1 Candidatus Kaiserbacteria bacterium | reverse complement strand
TAAGAATTTCTAAATTTGTGACTTTCTTGCTCATATTTAAAATTTGTTGTGTGGAATGTTATTTATGCATGCTAATGTTAAAGTATTAGCTCTTTATTAATTCTTATGAAACGGAATCAATTTATAAAACAATATGCCAGTGATGCTCGTTGGTTTCTTGAACTCAAGAAAATTAAAGCCCCACTGGTTTTACATTCGTATAGATTATCGAAAGATTTTTTAGATAATCAATATAATTTGTTTATTTCTGATCAAGTGCGAAATCCTGAGGTTCAACCTTTTTTATACAGCGAGTCAGATGTCCGTCTTGCGCAAGATAGACTTATTGAATTACGCTCCATGATTCTACAAGAAGAACAGGAAAAATCAATATCCCAAGCATACATAAGAAATATAGATTTTAAATTAAAAGAGCTAAATATGTTGATGGCCTCTTTAGCGGTTGACTGTGTAGCCTTTAAAAAAGCCAACCAAAGTCTATACGATAGCTTACAGCAGGAAGTTGTAGACGATATTTTGTATAAACTAAATACAAAATATAATTCATTTTTTCCAAAAGCTACACCAGTTGAAAACTTACAAAAACTTCGTTCAAAAATTTCAACCTTACCATTAGAAAATTTTTCCACACTGTTACCGTTCGACACACTTGATGTAGATAAAAGCAGCCTTTATCAAGCGAATACAGTTTGTGCTATGTGGAGTGAGGTTTTAGCAGAAGTTGCTCCGGCTTGGAAATGTGAATTATCTGATGAATTTCAGCATATGCATGTGAATATTCGAAAGCGTCTAGTATCAATTCCCAATAAGGCAAAATTCCGAGGGTCTCGAATTAATAAAATGCTTTTTCATGAAATTGGAACACACGTATTGAGACGAGAAAATGGTAAAAAATCCAAACTCCAGTTGTTGAGTATAGGACTTGATAATTATCAGCCTGCTGAAGAAGGTCTATCTATCATGATGGAACAAATTGTTGGTGGTTCATTCAAAGATTTCGGCGGTTTGGATAAATATCTAGCATTAATGATTGCGAAAGGTTATGTCGACGGAATTGAAAGGGATTTTCGAGATACTTTTATAATGTTAAGAGATTATTTTGTAGCTAGGAAAAGAGTCAGACACAATAGTGATGACGCTACAAGGATTGCCAATGAGCGTGCTTGGGCAATTTGTTGGCGTATTTTTAGGGGAGGCAAACCAGAGATACCGGGTTGCTGTTTTATGAAAGATAAAATATATCGAGAAGGAAATATTTTAATGTGGAATTTATTTATAAATAATAATAAACATTTTAGTAATGTTTCTGCTGGTAAATTTAATCCAGCTGACTCACAACACAGAAAATTAGTTGAAAAATATACATAATTTTTCTAGTTATCCCATATTCTACTAACATTTTAACCGTAAGTATTTGTTACAATACACAAAATGATTAGAACTAAGGATTTTTTACTATTTTTGTTGACTACTGGGTTTTTAGTGTTAGCTATCACAGCTACGGTAGTTAAAGGAGGTGCTAATGAAGCTGGTTCTAATAAACTGGCAAATACTTTATCGTCAAACTCTGAACAGGAGGTGGTTTATAGTGCGACAGTATCTGAAACCGAAACCATTGATAGAAAATCAAGAATTATCGCTATGCGACAAAAAATCTTAGAATTAGGTGATCACTATATTTCTGCCCAAGAATCTGAATCTGAACCAAATATTATTGAAGATGAACCAAGTGAAGAAATAGCTGAATCTGAACAAATATCAACTGATGTGCAGTTATGTGATGGTTATTCAAAAGTGAGCGTAAACTGGCCAATGACTGGAATAATGACTGCAGAACGTGAAGGAGCAAGAATTGTTTATACTGAAGATATTCAAGTGGTCACTGTTCCGGTTGGTGCCACTACTACTGAACAAAGAGAAAAAATAACCGAAAATATTTTATTGCAGTTACCAATACGGACAAGTCCATTGTCAATAACATCATGTATAAACCATGATGTTATTGGAGTAGCCCTTGATGGCTCGCTTATTCGCAATGGTGATTATACGGCCTACACAATTTTTGAAAAACATACACATATCGGTTATGCGTTAGACGGTTTTCCAATTTACGGTCGCGCTGATGATGTTGTGTTGGATACTTGTGGTGGAGCTATGGTCGGTACAGCTTATCGTTATTATCTTAGTAGCGACAGGGAAGGAATGATTGCTTGTTTTTCTGGTGTACCGGTGCAAATATAAATATGGCTACACTAATATTCGACATTATGACTGCTGGCTATGACTGGTCAGAGCTTGGTGAAGTGAGTCAAGATTATTTGACTCGATATCAAACTAAAGAAGAGGCTAAAAATAGTCTGGGTTTATCACCATTTACTGGACAAGTTTGTGGTTTAGGAATTTATGACTTGGAACGCAAAGAACAAGTGATTTATATAGTTAGTGAAGTAGAATCTGTTAATTATCGGTCTACTAGTGAAGCAAATTTACTAGAAGATTTTTGGGAAGGGTTGCGGTCGTATGATGTTTTAGTAACTTTTGGTGGACGCCGGTTCGACCTACCGTTTATATATCACCGTACGATTGCAAAGAGACTTAAGCCAAGCATTGATTTGCCAAGAGTTCGTAATATAGAAAAACAAAAGCCACCTTATCATGTTGATTTGCATGATGAGTTTACTTTCCAAGGATCGTTGCGGTCGCCAGTTACTTTAAATTTTCTGGCTGAAACTTATGGTTTGGATAACCCAGATACGATCACAGTAAACGGCGGTGAAGTTAATAAATTTTTTAAAGAAAGGGAGTATGAAGAATTAGCAAAATATTGTGAGAGTAATATTCAAACCACAGCTAAGCTATATGAAATCTGGTTGACTAAGTTGGCACCAAATGAATTCTTAAATTCATTGCAATGATATAATTTTTATATGAAATTTCCGAAAGATTTTTACTGGGGAGCAGCGACTGCATCATATCAGGTCGAAGGTGGTATAGAAAATTGTGATTGGGCACAAGCCGCTAGAGATGGCCGAGTGCCAGAATGTGGTCGGTCTTGTGATCATTACAACCGCTACGAACAAGATTTTGACTTAGCTAAGCAACTCGGACACAACGCTCATCGATTTTCGATTGAATGGGCTAGAATTGAACCAAAAGCTGGAGAGTTTAATCAACGAGAGATTGATCACTATAAAGCGGTTATTAAAGCTCTTAAGATACGTGGGCTTAAACCATACGTAACTCTGTGGCACTTTACTCTGCCACAGTGGTTTGTGGATCAGGGTGGCTTTGAGAATCCTAAAGCACCAGAATACTTTGCCAGATACGCTGGCAAGATGGCAGCTGAACTAGGAGAAGAATTAGATGGTTTAACTACCATGAATGAACCGATGGTGTTCGCAGGATTGGGTTGGCTTAAGGGCAACTGGCCTCCATTTAAGCAGTTTAGTCTAGTTACTAGATTTGAATTAACTAATTCAGGTAGTCGGTCCATGTCTCGCCCGTCAGTGAAGTTCAGTCATTATTTTACTTATCGAAAAGTTGTAAATAATCTAATCAAAGCCCATCGCTTAGCTTATGAAGCGATAAAAAGTGAGCATACTCATTTGAAAGTTAGCTTGGTGAAACATATTGTGGCTTATGACGCCAACTGGAATCCACTTAATAAAATTTGGGCCAGTGTTCAGGATAATTTTTTCAATCATTCCTTTTTAAGAAGAGTGGCTGACTCCTGCGATGAATTTGGTTTGAATTTTTACCATTATGTGAAATACGGAGACCGACCAGCTTTTGAAAAGTCTGATATGGGTTGGGAAATGGCGCCGGCGGGTATCTATAATGCTTTAAAAACTTTGTGGAAATATAAGAAACCGATTTTTGTGTCAGAGTGTGGTTTAGCTGATCATGATGACTCACACCGAGCTTGGTATATTGAAGAGCAAATCAAAGGAGTTATAAAAGCTTATGAAGAAGGAATTGAAGTAACTGGACATATGTATTGGTCACTTATGGATAATTACGAATGGGCACTTGGTTTTGAAAAGAAATTTGGCCTGATAGAAATTAATTATCAAACATTAGAAAGAAAAATTCGCCCAAGTGCTTTAGTGTATAAAGAGCTTATTGAAAAATATTCTGAGATAGAATAATAGTAATGAGTATTGAGTGGTGGATTTTGATAGCTGCATTAGCTCAGTTTATTAATGCGGTTGTTGCGATTCTTGATAAGTACATTGTATCTGATGAACAAGCCTTACCGCGTCCGTTTGTGTACGCTTTTTATTCCTGCCTGATAACTGGTTTTTGGGTGATTATTTACTTCATTGGATTTCTACCAGGGCTATCACTTTTTGGGGTTCCGAAATTTTCAAATGTTCAATCACCAACAATTGAAATAGTGGCTTTGTCTTTTCTGTCGGCCTACACTTTTTTTATGGCGCTGGTGTCAATGTATGACGGCCTCAAACGCAGTAGCGCTTCAACGGTAATGCCAATTATTGGAGCAGTATCGGGAGTCTCAGCTTTTGTTATGAACCATCTTTTCTTAGGTGTTCGTTTATCTGAAAACTTTATTTGGGGAGTATTGCTGTTGTCTGTTGGTACTCTTTTGATTGCTCAATCACTGCCAAAACGTGGTGAATTCGTACATATTATCCATAGCGGTATCTTCTTTGCTTTACACTATATAAGTATGAAAGGTTTGTTTAATGCCACAAGTTTTGATGATGGTTTCTTTTGGTCAAGAATTGGATTTGTATTATTTGCACTCTCACTTTTAATGGTTCCAGCATATTGGGATAAGATTAAAGAGCAGACCACACAGACAACCAAAAAGACTGGAGTGATTGTTGTTATGACCAAAGTTTTAGCTGGTATAGCGGCTTTTATGTTGCTTAAAGCTACCGCGGCCGGTGATGTGGCGGTAGTACAATCAACTGACGGATTAAAGTTTGTATTTATAATTATTATTGCGACAGTATTTTCAGCTTGGATACCAGAGTCAGCTAGCGAACAAGAGTCTCGCCCGAATCAAATTATTCAAAAGTTATTATCAATTGCGGTAATAGTAATTGGATTCTTTATATTATTCACGTGATAAAATATTGGTAGTGAATCGTAGATTGAGAAAAATTGCTATTGGTATATTAGTGTTTGTCTTAGCAAGCACTATTTTGCTTTTTATATTATCCAGAAAAGAAAAACCAGACACGATTGTTTATGGTATGTCTTTCAATACACTGTATGCCCGTGAGTTAGGGTTAGATTGGAAATTGACTTACAATGCGATTTTAAATGAACTAGGAGTACGTCATCTACGGTTAGCGGCCCATTGGCCAATGATTGAGCCAGTTAAAGATAACTTCAATTTCAGTGAATTAGATTATCAGATTAATAAAGCTGAAGAATATGGGGCGGAGGTTATTTTAGCAGTCGGTAGAAGGTTACCACGCTGGCCAGAGTGTCATGTACCAAGTTGGGCTGAAGGTCTAACAGAAGAAGCAAGACAGGCTGAGATTTTGGATTATATAACTGCAGTTGTTGAACGATATAAAGATCGAGAAATTGTTAAAATCTGGCAAGTTGAAAATGAGCCATTTCTAGAAGTTTTTGCGTTTGAACATTGTGGTAAATTGAACGAAGATTTTCTTGAAAAAGAAGTTGATTTGGTAAAAAAACTTGATGCAAATAGACCAGTTTTAGTAACTGACAGTGGAAATCTCGGTACTTGGTCTGGAGCCTATCGACACGGTGATATGTTTGGGACTAGCGTCTATGTGCATTTTTGGAATCCTGAATTAGGTCAGTTTAGAACCGTTTTGCCACCTTGGTTTTATCGATTAAAAGATAACTTAATGGCTATTAGGTATGGTGATAAACCGACTATATTAATTGAATTATCAGCGGAACCTTGGCTACTTGAACCTATTGTGGAAGTGGATATTGAGACTCAATATTCACGTATGGATATTGATAAATTTGAAGATATTTTGACTTATGCTGATAAGACACATTTTGCTTATCAGTATTTATGGGGAGCTGAGTGGTGGTACTGGTTGCATTTACAAGGTCATTCTGAAATGTGGATTCGCGGTACTGAACTTTATCCAGATTCACAGTTTGGTCAATAATAATCTGGCCCATCTATCTTTAGCTTGTTAATATGTAAATAAGTATGAGCTTCTTACGTTTTGTTTTCAGTTTTTTGTATGAAAGAAATTGGCATACTGGGGAAATGGAATTATCCAGACCTAGAATGGCACTTTTCAGTGCCGGATTATTTTTGATTTTATTAGGTCTAGTCATAATTATGATATTGCAAGCACCGGTAACATACGAAGCACGGTGAATATAAAAAAATACATAAGAATAATGTCTATCCTTATGTTTGTGGCAGTATTGATTGTGGTAGTAATATTTATTTTGCTTCAAAGACATTATAATTCTGTTTCTAAGCAATATGATCAAGTAGCTGATGAAGCACCTCCACTAATTAATAATATAGAAACAAACACTGAAGACCCTGTTGAAGCAGATGAAGGAATGTCACTTAAAGATTTAAATCTTTCTGATAGTCAACAAGATATGGTCGAAAAGTTAGGTATAGACGTCGATACGTTTGTTATAACTAAAGAAATGATAGAGTGTGCTGAGAACAAGTTGGGAAAAGAGAGATATCAGGCCATTTTAGCGGGTTCAGCACCAACTTTTTTTGAGAGCTTGTCTCTAGTTGCTTGTTATTAAGCCCTTTTATTATCTATCTATAAACGGTATACTGGCCTTAATCTAATTACTGTAAATATTTAATTATGTCACTACCAGCTCGTTTTCGCGCTTTACCAGATAATGACAAAGCGGCACTTGTCAGAAAATTGATGCAAAACGGCACACCCGATTTTGATTTCTTTTATTTGATTGGTTTATCTACTTTGATGGCCACTCTAGGATTACTGCTTGATAGTAGTTCGATTGTAATTGGTAGTATGTTGATTGCTCCTCTCATGTACCCAATTCTTGGTGTATCACTTGGCTTGGTTATGATGGGACAGAATTTTGATGTTCTACAAAGAGCTTCTACAACTTTATTTAAATCTTTAGGGGTAGGTCTAGCGTTATCTGTAACAGCCGCCTTTTTCTTTGGTGAAGCTTCGTCTTACGAAACGGCTGAGGTAATGGCACGTACCGTACCTTCACATCTTCATCTTTTAGTAGCAATTGTTGCGGGTGGGGCCGTAGCGTATGTTCTAGCTCGTCCTGAGTGGGGTGACACATTGCCAGGGGTAGCTATTTCTGTAGCGTTAATTCCGCCATTAGCATCAGTCGGGATTGGTATAGCGTCTTTTAATCCGGTGGTTATTAAAGGGGCGTCAATGATTCTGTTATTAAACTTAGTTGGTATTATTGGTATAGCAGTAATCATTTTCTTATTAATGAATTTGAGTGAGAAACAAAATATTGCCGAATCTACAATTAAGAAAGAAGCTGAAAAATTAGTTAAAGAAAATGAAGCGATTAAGGAAGTGGTTGAAGAAATAAAAGAACATAGTATAGAATCAAAACATAATGAAAAAGATAATCAAAAATCTTAATATTCAAGCCCCTTTAATATTTGCTTTCATCGCAGTACTTGCGAGTTGGCCTTTAATTTCAGAGGCATCAATGGTGGTGCGGACAGGAGATTTTATTTCTGTTGCTAGCGAAGATGCTGTTGAGGGTGATTTTTATGCGCTTGGTCAAAAAGTCGTATTATCTGGTTTGATTAAAGGAGATAGTATTTTATTTGGTGGAGAAATAACCGTTAATGGTGAGATAGAAGAAGATTTGATAGTAGTATCTGGTACCGCTCAAGTACACGCTAAAGTTGATGATGACTTAAGGATTATTGCTGGAGATACGGTTGTAGCTGGTGAAGTCATTGGTGATTTAGTGATAGTGTCTGGTACAGCCCATATCCTTTCAACTGCCAAAATCAATGGTGATGTTCTTTATTATGGTAATAGT
>JAGQLZ010000066.1:0-2433 GCA_020428895.1 Candidatus Kaiserbacteria bacterium | reverse complement strand
AGAGCGATGGAAAAACTTCGGGTAGATGGTCCAGTTGGTGCTGTTGACGTTAAGGTTGGCGAATTAACTTTAGGAGACAAAGCCAAGGTGTCCAACAATGTTCGTTATGTAAGTTCGTCAGTTTTAAACCGATCCATGCGAGCTACCGTAGCTGGCGAGGTTATAAAAAATGATATAACTACCAGCTCTACTGATACCAAGGCCGATGGTCGAGTTCTGATGGTATCTTTGCTGGTGCTACTTTTTGCTTCACTAGTGCTGTATTTGGTAGCTAGAACGAAAATTGAGCTTGGTGTAGTAATTTCTCAAGAAAAACCTTTTATGAAAGCCTTATGGGGTATGGGAGTGGTTATATTTGCACCGATAGCTATAGCCTTTTTGTTAGTTAGTTTGTTAGGTTCACTAATTGGTATTACGCTACTTTTAGGTTATATCTTATTGATTACAATAAGTATTCTGTTTGCGTCAGCTGTAGCTGGTGGTTTCTTGCAGAAATTTATTATGCCCAATATGACTTTTTCAGTTGTTTGGGTATTTATAGGTGGGGTAATTTTACACATGGTTCTCTTGGTACCGTATATAGGTAGTTTGATTTATTTGACAGTATTGTTTATTGCAGTAGGAGTTTTGGCTCAATCACTATACTTATTTTTACGAAGACAATAGACGTGATTGCTGACATCAGGTCAATACAATAATTTTTCTTGAAGTGATATAGTAGTCACATCATGACTGTTTTGACTGAAGTATTACGAGATTTAATATTATTTGCAGTTGGTAAAACTGAAGATAATAAGCTGACTGGGAATTTTAGTGAATCTACTGAGTCAAAAATAAAACCTGAAAACATTGTTTTATTACCAAAAACAATACCAAAAATATTACTCAAAGAACCAGAAACTGAAGAACCAAAATATGATTTTGTTAGTTCAAAAACATTAATCGAAGAGAAAAAAGCAGAACTACAAAATCAAGTTTTTGAAAATACTTTAAAATCAAAATCTGACAAGGAAACTTTTAAAAAAGCAGTTACCAATGTATCGCCGATTATGTATGTAGCGGTACCAAAAGTGACTGTTTACGCCAGACCAGTTTTGGCTTTTGATTCGGTTCTTGGATATTTTAAGTACGCTACCAAAATTTCAGCAGGCAAGCAGGAAGGTAAGTGGATACAAGTAAGTGATGGAAACTTAGAGGGCTGGGTTTTGACAGAATTTCTAACTGATTCACTATTGGACGTGATGCCTGAATTTTTAGATGGAGTAGTTTATGAAGCCACACATCCTCAGGTAAAAAAACTACGCACTTACATTGATGATAGTTTTGCTGCTGATGTTTTAGTTTTACCATTACAAGATGTTGAGTATGTTACGTATCGACTTATTAAAGGGGGAAGAAAGATAGCTTGGCCACCAAAACGTCCAAGATTAGCCGGTACGTGGAAAAATATTTTAAGGGGAGTGTCTGGGGTACACATTGGTATTTATCCTAATACTAAATCAGTGATGGAGTTTGTTTCTGAAGAAGGTGTTTCTGGAGTAGGTTATGTAGAGTCAGTACATCCAGATGAATCAATTGTGGTTAGTGGAGTTGACACAAAGATTCCTGGTCGATTTGTTATGAATCATTATGATAAAAAAGTTTGGCAGTCATTAAAACCAGTTTTTATTGATGTGCAGTAGTTTCACTGGATTGTTATACTTTTACTATGAATAAAAAACCGGTAGCATTTTTTGACATTGATGGGACAGTTTTTCGTTCTAGTCTTTTAATTGAATTGGTTGAAGAGCTGATTAAGCAAAAAGTTTTCCCAACCAAAGCCGAGGATGTGTATGTTTCTCAATATCAAGATTGGTTGGATCGTGACGGTACTTACGAAGAGTACATAGATGCAGTGGTAGAGTCTTTTATAAAAAATATTAAAGGAGTACCTTATGGTAGGTTGGCAGATATTGGGCGTGATGTGGTTGAAGAACAAGGTAAACGGGTGTACCGCTATACTCGAGACTTAATTGGTGAACTCAAACAAAACGGTTATTACGTAGTAGCCATATCTCAATCACCCAAAACTATTTTAGATGCCTTTTGTAAAGGTTACGGTTTTGATAAAGTGTACGGTCGTATTTATGAAATTGGCCCTCAGGATCAATTGACGGGAGCGGTTATTGACGAACATTTAATACAAAATAAAGCCAATATCGTTTCCAGAGTTCTTGACAGGAATCCTGATTTAATGTCGACTAACTCAGTGGCGGTTGGAGATACTGAAGGTGATATTTCCTTATTAGAATCTGTCGACCAGCCAATTTGTTTTAATCCAAATAAAAAATTATATAATCACGCAAAAACAGTTGGTTGGAAAGTGGTTGTCGAAAGAAAAAATGTTATATACCATATATAAATAATTAATTAGTCATGAAAAAATTATATAGA
>JAGQLZ010000065.1 GCA_020428895.1 Candidatus Kaiserbacteria bacterium | reverse complement strand
TTTTTATTTCTATTTTGAATAGCAATTTCAATTTCTTCTTGACCACGAGCTATACCAGCACCATTACAAGCACCGCAGGGAGTTTCTGGAATCTTACCGGTTCCGTTGCAGCTGGAACATTCTCGAACAGTTGAGAAGTTACCCATAATACTTTGACGAGTCTCTCGAATTTTTCCATTTCCTCCACAAGTACTACAATCTTTCATTTTGGTACCTTCTTTAGCACCCGATCCAGCACACTTTGTACATTTTCCAGTCTTGGTTAATAAAACTTTGCGTTTTACTCCAAAAACTGATTCCTTAAATGATAAATTTATGTCAATTGATACATCATGACCTCTTTGCTGACGAGCTCCTCCACCACCAAAGCCGAATCCTTCAAAAATATCATTTAAGTCAAATTCAAAACTTTGACCACCACCAAAGCCTTGTTGAAATTGTGAAAAGTCAAATCCCCCAAAACCAGCACCACCGCCACTACCGGCACCACTGCTAAATGAGTGTCCATAAGCATCGTATTCAGCGCGCTTTTTATCGTCACCTAAAACTGCGTAAGCTTCAGTAATTTCTTTATACTTCGCTTCGTCTCCAGTTTTTTTATCGGGATGGTATTTGGCTGCTAGTTTACGAAAGGCTTTTTTAATCTCATCCTTGCTAGCACCTTTTTCAACTCCAAGAATCTTGTAATACTCCATGGTGGTTCATTTAATTATTTATCTTCCTTTTTTTCTCCGTCATCAGTTACTTCAGCATCACGTACTGGTGAATCACCTTCAGTCTTTGTATCGTCAGTAGTTTTTTCATTAGTTGAGGCACTATCTTCAGAAGCAGCTTTTTGCATCACCTCACCAATTTTTTGCATTGACGTGGTTAGTTTGTCAGTCGCAGTTTTAATTGCTTCAAGATCGTCTTTTTCTTTGGTCTCTCTAAGCTCTTTAATGGCACTCTCGACGGTTGTTTTAGTTTCAGCGTCAATCTTATCACCATGCTCCTTAATAGCGCTCTCAGCGGTATAAATAGCTTGTTCAGAGAGGTTGCGAGCGTCAATCAACTCCTTTTTCTTAGCATCTTCTTCAGCGTGTGCTTCGGCGTCTTGTTTCATTTTCTCGATATCATCATCAGACAATCCTGAGTTGGCTTCAATGCGGATTGATTGTTCTTTACCAGTTGATTTATCTTTGGCAGTTACATTTAATACACCGTTACTATCGACGTCGAAGGTAACTTCAATCTGTGGTACTCCGCGTGGTGCTGGAGGAATGCCGTCTAGAACAAAGCGACCTAAAGATTTATTATCAGCTGTCATTGGCCGTTCACCTTGAGCAATGTGAATTTCAGTAGAAGTCTGGTTATCAGAAGCTGTTGAGAATACCTGAGATTTTTTAGTTGGAATGTGAGTATTTTTTTCAATTAGTTTAGTAGCAACACCACCCATAGTTTCGATTGACAGAGATAGTGGGATAACATCAACTAAAGTAATGTCTTGTACATCACCTTGAAAAATACCAGCCTGAATTGCAGCACCCATCGCTACCACTTCATCAGGGTTGATACTTTTATTTGGATCTTTTCCAAACAGTTCTTTAACAGCACTCTGTACAGCTGGCATTCTAGTTTGACCGCCTACGAGAATAATTTCGTCTATTTCTTCTTTACTGAATGATGAAGACTCAATTGCTCGCTTAGTAATTTCGATTGAGCGCTTGATGTATTCACTAGCTAATTCATCAAGTTTAGTGCGGGTTAACTTTACGTCTAGATGAAGTGGACCGTCACTACCTTGAGAAATGAACGGAATATTAATATCTGTTTCATTAGTTGAAGACAGTTCCAATTTAGCTTTTTCAGCTGCCTCATCAAGTCGCTGTAGAGCTAGTTTATCTTTACTAAGATCAACAGCGTTAGATTTTTTGAATTCGGCAATCAAATAGCGAACAATTTCTTGGTCAATGTCTCGCCCACCCATATGAGCGTCACCGTCAGTAGATTGTACTTCTACTACGTCATCACCTACCTCAAGTACAGTTACGTCAAAAGTACCACCGCCGAAGTCGTATACAACAATTTTTTCATCTTTCTTTTTATTAAATCCGTAAGCTAGAGCAGCGGCAGTCGGCTCGTTGATGATACGTTTTACTTCAAGACCAGCAATTTTACCAGCGTCTTGAGTAGCTTTTCGTTGTGAGTCATTAAAATATGCCGGTACAGTAATAACTGCTTCAGTAATTTTTTCACCAAGTTTTGCTTCAGCATCAGTTTTTAGCTTAGTTAAAATCATCGCTGATACTTCTTCTGGTCGATAATTCTTTTCTCCCATGTGAACCATCGCTCCCCCATCTTCTCCTTTATTTACTTCATAAGGTACGATAGCTTTATCTTTTTGAACGGCCTTATCGTCATAGTTATGACCCATGAAGCGTTTAATACCATAAATAGTATTAGTCGGGTTGGTAACCGCTTGTCGTTTAGCGATTTGTCCTACCAAACGTTCTCCAGTTTTAGAAATTGCTACTACAGACGGTGTGGTTCGAGCTCCTTCACTATTTTCAATAATTGTTGGTTCACCACCCTCGATAATTGCCATTGCGCAGTTAGTGGTTCCTAAATCAATTCCAAGTATTTTTGACATAATTTTCAGTTAGTTAGATTCCTTTTTAATTCCTACCATAACTCTGGCTGGTCGCAATAATTCTTTAGTATTACCACGGTTTATTACGTAGCCGAGTTGCATAACTGACAAAACTTTATGATGCTGTGCATCATCTTCTACTGGTAGTTCACCCATGGCTTCGTGTTCGTTTGGGTCAAATTCATTACCAGTAGGATCAATCGCTTCTACATTGTGTTTTTTAAGAATCGATTGAAGTTGATTTTCTATACCTTCTACTCCTTTTCTCCAGTTTTCATCAACATTTTCCCAGACTGCTTTGTCTGACATAGCCATCCTAAAACTGTCACACAATGGAAGTAAAGACTCTAAATGTTTTATGGTACTTCGTTCAGAAGCCCTAAGACTGTCTTCCTGAAGTCTCTTTTTTGTGTTTAGAAAATCTGCTTTAGTTCGCTGAAGATCGTCTTGTAGTTTACTTTTTTCTTCCTCGCAACGTTTAAGCTGATCTTTTATTTTTTTAATTTTGCCAGTGCTACTTTGTTCTACCTCTTCAAGAGTAACTTCATCCGCGTGTTCTGATTCTTCAATTTCTGGGATAAATTCCTCTTCTTCATTCGTTTTCTTATCAATCATAGCGATGACATTATAACGATGATGTAGGTGGTTGTAAAGAGATTTGAATTTCTAAGATATAAAATTTAGCATAGAGCGTCGACTGGTATACGTTGAAAAACACATCCACTTTGTGGATGTGTTTTTAAATTCATATTGTTTCTTTATGAATTATCAAAACGGTAGAAACTGAGTAAAGTTCGAGAAGAGCAAAGAAAATACCCCGACCAGGACAACTGTCCAGGAAGGGGTATTTTTTGTAGATCAACAAAGAAATTTGCCAGTTTATATCGTTTCCTTACGAATCACTAAGTATAATCTTGCACTTCGTGCAGATTCTACTAAGTGTTCTCAAGCCCGGCTCGCGGTTCCTTGAGACAGGAAATAGTCTCTCGTCACAGCGCTCCGCCTTCGAAGCGTGAAAAAAGAGCCCGCAGGGGCTCTTTTCTCTAACGCTTCGACCAAGTTGGTGCTTTACGTGCTTTCTTAAGACCAAACTTCTTTCTTTCTACAGAACGTGAGTCACGCTTTAGATAACCCTCACGTTTAAGTGGAATTCGGCGATCTGCCTTTTCAATAACCAAAGCTCTAGCGATACCTAGACGAATGGCTTCAGCTTGAGCTGTTGTTCCACCCCCTAAGACTTTTGCAGAAATACTATAATCTCCGATACCTGCTTCTTCAGTAGCTAAAACAGATTTTACAGTTTGATGTAGTCCTTCATGTGGGAAGTAGTCTTCCATCTTCTTACCATTGATGGTAATGCTAGTTTTACTGTCTGGAGTTATCCGGACACGCGCGGTAGCGGTCTTACGACGACCGATTCCTTCTACATAGCGATTTTTTGTTTCGGTTGCCATAATACTATTCGGTAATAATTAAATTTTTAAGACGAGGATTCTTAAGTTTATTGTTTGGTAGCATGCCACCAACAGTTCGTCGAACTACTTCAGCATAACCAAGTCGTTTACCTAAATGTTCAAGAGTTTCCTCATTTCGACCGCCTGGATAACCAGAGTAACTTTGATAAATTTCCCCTTTCTTCTTTTCAGGAATATCCATTTTGCTAGCATTTTCGATGGTGACAGTAACATTAGCTGCAATGTTTTTTGCAAAATTAACCTGATCTTTACCCATCAGTATGCTGGCTGCTTCAGTAGCGATATTTCCCAATCGCTTTCCTTTGGCATCAATTGTGTAAGTTTGAGTTTCAGTGGTCATAAGCTTATTCAACAAATTCAATTACCGCTTCGTCACGACCGGCAGTAGTGCGACCCATCTTAATAATTCTAGTGTAACCTCCCTCTCTTGATGAAAATTTTGGTGCAATATCATCAAAAAGAGCTTTTAGTGTAGTTGGTCGTGGCTCGCCCAGAGCACTGGCGACTAATCTTTTTGAAGCAATTGTATTCTTCTTAGCGTGAGTTACCAATCGTTCAATCATTGGTCGCAATTCTTTTGCCTTAGCAGAGGTAGTGCGAATTTTTTTATCACGAATTAAAGATACAGCTAAACCACGCATCAAAGCAGTTCTTTGATCTTTGTCTCTTCCTAAAGTTCTGTTTTTCTTCTTGTGTTGCATGGTTATAAATTATTCAGATAGGTGAAGACCCATTCGAGTTAGAGCCTTTTCAATTTCGGCAAGACCTTTTGGTCCAATTCCGTCAAGCGATAGAATATCATCTTTTTTCTTTCTTACAAGACCTCCAACAGTTCTAATGCTCGCTTCTTCTAATGATTGTGTTGTTCGAGGAGTAAAGTCTAAAGTTTCAATGCGAGTTTTTAATACTTCAGCATCTGATTCCAAATCTTCTTCAACTTCTTCAACTTCTTCAACTTCTGTGCGTGGTGCCTCCTCTTTAAATCCAATAATAGATTTTAGTTGATGGATCATGATTTCAATTGAATTCTCCATTGCCTCTCGTGGAGTTACAGACCCGTCTGTTTCGATAAATAAACGTAGTCTGTTAAAGTCAGTTCGATCACCTACACGCATATTTTCTACTTCATAGTTTGCACGGCGAATTGGAGTAAAGACTGCATCAAGAGCAATCGTACCAATTTCTACTTTATCTTTTTGATGTACTTCTCGAGGAACGTAACCAAGACCTTTTTCAATTGTCATCTCAATATCAAGAGTAGTGCTCTTGTTGGTAATTTCGCCAATTACTTGATCAAGGTTCAAAACTTCAACTTGTGATGGTGCAGTAATGTCTTTGGCAGTAACTTTACCTACTCCAGACTTTTTAAGTCTTACTGTCATTGGTTCATCTCCATGAAGCAGTAGACGAACACGTTTTAGGTTAAGAAGTAGTGTAATGACATCTTCTTTCAGACCGTCAATAGTTGAAAATTCATGATCAACTCCTTCGATTTTTACTTGTGTGATAGCAGCACCCGGAAGTGAAGATAGGATTATACGGCGGATTGAATTACCGAGAGTATGACCGTACCCAGGATACAGACCGTCAATTTCGTAAACTCCACGAAATTCCTCTTCAGAGACAATACGTGGTTTGCTTGGCAATGTAACATTTGTTTCTAACATAGCTAGTGACTTAAATTGGCGTTTAAATAAATTTGTATCCTATCGACTGTAGTATTCCATGACCTGTTCCGGATCAAACATGGCCTCTGTTGGTTGGTAAGTCGGTACAGCAGTAACATTCCCTTCAAGCTTCTTAACATCAAACTTCAACCAAGCTGGAATAGCAGCTGCTTCGTGATTTTCGGCAAAGTTTAGAAATAGTCCAGTGTCTTTACTTCCCTCTCGTACAGCAACGATGTCATTAGGGCGGATTTTATGAGATGGTACGGTAAGTTTACGTCCGTTTACAGTAATATGGCCGTGGGACACGATTTGACGAGCTAGTCGGCGAGTTTTCGCCAAACCAAGACGATAAACTACGTTATCTAGTCTTGACTCTAGTCTTTCCATCAATAAAGAAATCGGTTGGTTACTTTTTTCAATTGCTTCGTCTACGTAACGGCGTAACTGCTTTTCAGATATGCCGTAAGTAAGGCGCATCTTTTGCTTTTCAATAAGCTGACGTTTATAGTCACTCATTTGACCTGGTCGACGACGTTGCTGTTTTCCACCACGCGCGACTGAAAGTTCAAACTTTTGAGTTTGAGTTTTTTCAAATAGTGGTACACCTAGTCGCTTGGCAATTTTATATTTTGGTCCAATTTTCATACGCTAAAATTTATACTCTTCGAGGCTTAGGGGGACGAGTACCGTTAAATGGCACTGGTGTCTTGTCAGTGATTTTAGTAACATTAATGCCTTGACCAGCAAACGCTCGTAAAGCAGATTCACGACCAGCTCCAACACCACGTACTACAACAGTAGCTTCCTTCATGCCCATTTGTTGAGCTTTTTCACCAATAATTTCACCAACCTTAGCGGCTGCAAACGGTGTACTTTTACGAGAACCTTTGAAACCAAGAGCTCCACTGGAAGCGCTCATTACTGAGTTACCTTTATTATCAGTCAAAGTAACTAGTGTGTTATTAAAAGTTGCTAGTATATTTAAATTACCTGAAGCAAGTTTACGCTTCGGAATTCGATTAAGTGCTCTAGATGTACCAGCTACATCTGAACCACCACTTTTTTTTGTAATTCTTTTCTTACCCATATGTCGTGTATTACAAGATTAATAAATTAAGTCTTTTCAAGCTTACGGCGTCCACTACCCATAGTCTTCTTAACACCCTTGAGTGTACGGGCGTTTGTTTGTGTAGTTTGACCACGAACTGGTAGTCGTTTTGCATGGCGTGATCCACGGTATGAACCAATGTCTTTAAGACGCTTGATGTTTGCGCTTATGTCTCGGCGTAGCTCACCTTCAATAGTAAAAGATTCAATTTGCTTACGAATGTCATTTTCTTGGTCAACTGAAAGATCAGTTGGTTTTAGAGTTGGATCAATTTTAAGGTCAGACAAAATTGACTGAGCACGTGATAGTCCGATACCATAAACAGCCGTCATTGCGTACGGTAGTTGTTTATTATCTGGAAGTGTAATACCTGCGATTCTCATAATTTATATTGAATTAACCTTGACGTTGTTTGTGACGAGGCTTCATCTTATTGATGACATAAATACGGCCACGTCGTCGAACGATTTTGTCATCCGGACTAATTTTTTTTACTGATGATTTAACTTTCATAATATATTTTTACACCCTCTTTGTGATCCGAGCTTTTCCGCCATAAGGATCGATAACCATACCAACCTTATCACCTACCAATACTCTAATGCGAAACCTTCGCATTTTACCGGAAAGATAAGCAATAATAGGCTCGTCTAGATTATCAATCGATACACGAAAAAGTGCGTTAGGCAATGCCTCCTCAACTACACCGTAGGTGAGGTCATCTTTTTTGTCTATTTCTTTCTGATCCATTTAACGCCCGAGAGTTTAACAAACAGTTGGAGATACGTCAACTGTTGTTGTTAGTAAAATTTATTTTTTTATCTCTTCAGTGATAGTTATTTCGTTTGTGTCTTTAGGAAACGTTCCTTTCCAAAATGGTCTAACCACTGCTTTAGCTTGATCGATTGCTGGGTACCTACCTAAAATGCCAGTTATCGCGGTCTTTTCCCTACCTAGCAAATCAGCTTTTAAGGCTGCTTCGTCAAATGTGTAAACAATTAATGGTCGTCCGGTTAGTCTAAATTCTAGTGAGGTTAAGTTAGCAATATTAGAGTTACTGGTTGTCGCAATCGAATAAGTAAACTCAATCTCATCATAGTTATCAATTCGTACCGTATTTCCTTCATAACCTGGGATAGTTGCTTGAGCTATGTATGAAGCAAATTTATCTTTAACAAATAGTGGTAATTGAAGAACTGCTTGTTCTTTTATAGTTAGCAAGTCTTGCCCATATTCTACTGCTGGTAGTTGATTGTAGGTAATAGCTACTGATTCATCAAAGGTTACATAACCAATTGGCATTTCTTCCTTCATTCTTTTAAGTAATTGATCACGTAATGCAATTTGCAATTCTTGTCTTGCAGTTTGTAACTCATTTTCGTCAATCAAGAATTGTGGCCCATTGTATCCACCAGTAAAAGATTCACGGTTTTCAGCATATATAGCATTAAATAACTCAGTGTAACCACTTTCTTCAAAACCTGGTATATCGAACTTTGAACCAGCTGCTAGGTTATATTCTTCGCCCGCTGACTCAGCAAATACTTGTGCTTGTATTGTTCCCGGTACCAAAGCACCTTCAGAATCTTTTACCGCTCCGGGCACAACAACAGATTCTTGAATTCTAAAGATTAAGCCATTTTTTGAACGGAAACGAGTATTTTTTATTAATCGTTCTGCCCCAGGGGTGGTTTTTATTATTTCAATGACTCCCTTTGTTTGTGTCTCAACGTTTTTTTGACCAGTAGCTTTAACTTGTCTTTCGTCAGTGGCATCAAGGGTCATGATTTCATATATCAATTCTCCAGATCGTTTGTCTGGGTAAGCAGTAAATTCAGCATTAACATTAGGGCGACTATTTTGTGGATTAACAATAATTTCTGCTCCTGCCATCAAGTCACTGATTGCAAAAACGCCTATTATAACAACTATAAAAATTCCAAAAGAAATAAAAAGACCAGTTTTCTTTTTCTTAGTACCATTCTGAATTTTTATTGAAGGAATAGCCTGTGCTGGAGCAGGTTCTCTTTTGGTAGTTAGTTCAACTTTAGTACCGTTCGGACCATAGTTACGCTTCTTACGCGGTTCAACTGGACGAATATCTTGAATGTTCCACTTTTGCGACATAATACTCAATTATTATACACTAATGACTAATTTCATTACATAAAATTCCCCCCAAATTTATGATTATGAAAAAAGTTGGCTGATAAAAGTAGTGCGGTATCGATATTCTTCTTTTTAATAGTTTCAATTTGTTTCTCTGAATAATACTTTGTCAGTACTTTTTGGGAAATATTAACTACATTATGGTTAATCTTGGTAGCTAAATGACCAGCTTTTACAATGTGTTCATTAAAGAAGGTTTCGGTTAAAGCGTCTGTATGAATAAAAATTGTCTTCGGAATTGATAGTGCATCACCAGTCTCCATAAATAGACCCATGACGTCCTCTTCATATTTTTTGATTATTTCATTATAAACTTTATTTAGTTTAGAATTTTTATCTAAAGCAATAAGAAATGATTCTTGATTTCTAAAGTATGACATAACCTCCTCAACCGGTATACCCGCTTTATTGGCAATCGCTTTAGCCAAAGTAGCAACTCCTGTCGGAATATGAGTACAGTATTGCAAGCTACCGTCACGTACTACGCCCATTTCGGTTGCTTCATTGGTAATATCAACTAAACAATAGTCTGTGTAAGCTGGATATAGTTCCCTAACTACATAAAAATACACCAACATAAAGGAAAAAAGCTGACTAGGTACTTTGGGAATAATCTTATTACGAGTCTCATTTATGGTGGTAATAAGAATTTCTTGAGCAACAGCACTTATGTGAGAAAGCGCCACTTTGGTGGCTTTTTGGTTATCTGGTTTTATGGTTGGGTAACCATTGGCAAGTATATTTGTGGTAATTTTATTCATGACAGTTAAACCAAGCGAATTGGTTATTTCACTCTCATGCAATTCATTAGTGGTTTTTTCTTCTGCAGTTTCAACCAATTCATTAATCATCTCGTCAGTAATGATGAATTCTTTTTTGTCAGTGTAAGAAATAGTCTTGGTAATAGTGTAAGACCAAGGAGCAGATATGGCGACTTGTAAATCAGTTAGTTTTTCATTTGGATAAACTGACTGAAGCACTTTCCTACCTTCTCCTTCCACGTAGAGCATAGTTTTCATAAATACCCCCGTTACATGATTGGCAGTCTGGTCAATATTCTCAGAAGTTTTTAGAGGTAAAAACTCTCGTTTAGACCAAATAATTTCAGGTGCTGATTGATTTGGGTCAGATCTGACAATCGATACAAGAACACTTCCCGAGCCTATATCAACAACTACCCCGTTACGAACTTTCGGTTTTTTAGAAAATAAACCCATATAATATTTATATTATACCGGTTTATTTATACTAAAACGTCCCTTTAAAGTGGAATTGGTGGATAGTCTAAAACCGAATACCAAAATATACCTAACAGATATAAGTGTTTTAGTATCACTCTAAAATTGCTTTAATCCTCCGAACGCCAGCTGATGAAGATTCTTCTTTTTTAATCTTGAATGTACCGTGGATATCAGAGAGTTTAGAGACATGCGGCCCTCCACAAAGTTCACGAGAGAACATTGTTCCGTCAGAACCTTTAATGTTATAGACCTTAACTTCATCTGGATATCGATCCCAGAAACTTCCTTCAACTGTTGGATCGTTTTCAGCTTCAGATTTTGGCATGGTTTCAA
>JAGQLZ010000064.1:2675-5240 GCA_020428895.1 Candidatus Kaiserbacteria bacterium | reverse complement strand
AATATCCCACCCTTACTTTAGGTCAGTTTGAATCATCATAAAACTATATTTTTTGGGCTAATCTTGAGTATTTTTAAAATTTGTTGTGTACGAAAAACAGGGCTTAAAAGCCCTAGACCTAAAGTTATGGTCGGGGTATAGTAGGCCTTACTTATGGAGGAGAAAAGTCATTTACTTCCTTATGCTAGAAGGGAAGACTTTAAGGTTGGTAGGGCAACTGAACTAAGTGGTAAAGACCGCCGACTATATCGTTTTTTAGAGATTTTACCTGGAGTGGCTTCTTGGACGACTTTGATTGGGGTGATTTTAATGTCCATTTATTTACCGTTTGTGGCGGCTTACTTTGTTATTGCGTTTGCGATTTTTTGGGTATTAAAGACAGCCTTCTTGTCATATCACTTACGTTATAACTGGAAGCGAATGAAGCATCATATGAAGATTGATTGGGGGTTAATGATTGAACGTTTCGAGTATGATCATATGTACCAAATGGTAATTTTGCCATTCTATCAAGAACCAGAAGTGGTAGTAGAAGCTTCCATTAAAGCTTTGTCAGAGGTTAAGTATGATTCCAAAAACATCATAGTTGTGTTAGCGGCTGAAGAAAGAGCTGGCGAAAGTGCCCAAACTATTGCTAGAAATGTTAAAGACAGATGGGGTAATAAATTTGCTTCATTTTTAATAACTACTCATCCAGCCAATGTGCCAGGCGAGATGGCTGGCAAAGGTTCTAATGCCACTTATGCAGCCGAACAAGCTAGAAAAATTATTCTTGACCCACACGGTATTCGCTATAACCACACCTTAGTTTCAATTTTTGATATTGATACTGTTATCTACCCAGATTATTTTAATTGTTTGATTTGTGGCATTTTATGACAGCCGAGCGTCCGCTTAAGAGTTCTTTTCAACCCGTACCGGTTTTCAATAATAATATTTGGGAAGCTCCAGCTATCGCTCGAGTAGTAGCGATGAGCAGTACTTTCTGGGAGATGATTCAGCAAGAACGAGCTGAACGTATGGCTACGTTTTCAAGCCACTCAGTTAGCTTTCAAGCCCTTTATGAAATTGGCTATTGGCAATCCAATATGGTGAGTGAAGATTCTCGTATTTATTGGAATCTGCTTTTGGCTAATGATGGTGAATATGATGTAGTCCCGTTGTCATACCCAGTGTCTATGGATGCTAATGTAGCCTCGTCTTTATTCGGCACTTTTCGTAATATTTATAAACAGCACAGACGCTGGACGTATGGTGTAGAAAACTTTTCTTATATTGTTTATCACTTCACCAAGAATAAAAAAATATCACTACGGCGCCGGATTGGTATTACCTTGCAACAAGCTGAAGGTTATTGGTCTTTGGTAACTAATCCATTAATGTTATTTATTTTAGGGTGGGCACCAATCTTTCTAGGTGGTCCAAGATTTCATGAACAGGTACTTTCTTATAATTTACCAATCATGGTTCGTAACTTACTAATCTTTGCCATGTTTGGACTAGTAGTGTCTTCGTATATCTCATTAACCTTATTGCCACCTCGTCCACCACACAAAAGTCGTTTTAATTATGTGGTCTTAGCGTTACAATGGATACTAGTTCCGGCCACTATGATTATTTTTAGTGCTATTCCTGGACTAGATGCTCAGACTAGATTAATGTTTGGACGATACATGGGGTTCTGGGTAACTCCTAAAAAAAGATAAATATGCCTTCAGAACCAGAAATACAACCCCTATCATACGCTCGTCGCACGTTTATTTTTCGTTTTTTTATTTTAATATTTTTATTGGTTTTACCGCTGGTAATTTTTTATGCAACTGGTTATCGTTTTGAGTTTAGTAGTGATTCAACAATGATAGTTAGTACTGGTGGTTTGTATATCAGTGTGCCATCAGAAGAAGCTCAAATTTATATTAATGAAGAGCCTGTTCGCGACATTAGAGTTTTTAGACGAGCTTCATACATCCAAAATTTAGATGTTGGTATACATCGAGTTCATGTACAAGGTGACGGTCTTTATACTTGGGTTAAGAATCTTCCAGTTCAACCTCATATAGTGACTGAAGCGCAGACTTTTAATATGCCTTTAGTACCACAGATTAGGTTAATTGCTCCCTATGTAGATTTACAAGGTAGGGCAATTTTTAACGACATAGCCTCTAGTACTTTATCTGCAGAATTCGCTTTTGCTTCCGTAACAGAACCAGTAATTGCCACCACCACCACTTTACCAGTTAGGTTATTGAGTGATAATCAGGAGTACGAATATGTATCAACCTTGTTTGGTACTAGTACTAAATCTGTTGGACTTGTTTCCAGAGTACGCAAAGAGGTTAATCAAGCTTTTATTTTCTCAGGTGATACTGCACCCACTACGACGGCTACTACTACTTTGATTCAAAATGACGTTAAGTTGTATCAAGATGGCAATGAAGTGTTTGTTGCTTGGTTAGGTAACTTAGATAATATTCCATATTACTTCTGTATTGATCATGACATTGCTTCAAGTACGATAGTTTCTTACGGCCAACATGTATACGAAGGTATTGCGACTGTTATGGC
>JAGQLZ010000064.1:0-2665 GCA_020428895.1 Candidatus Kaiserbacteria bacterium | reverse complement strand
TCAGATATGCCAGAGACTGAAACGCAGAATAAAACTGGTAAAATATGTCGTTCAAAAATAAGAATTGACAATAAAGGTAAAGAAGTGAATTCGTTCGCATTTTTTCCAAGCAGTACTGATTTAATTTTAATGAATCTCGATGATGGTATTTATGTGGTAGAGGTAGATGATCGATCGTGGCAGAATACTCAACAAATTTATCCGGGTAATAATTTGGATATTGAAATTGATGGTGGTCGGATATTTGTTAAAGATCGTGAATACTTGGTAGAAGTTTTTACTGAGTTAATTGAAACCATATAATTATTTGCTAGTATAGAGTTTTATGTCTAAAGAAACACCTAAAGGTCATCAACATCCATTGACACAAATGATTAGTGAAATTAATCAAATTTTTAGTGAGTTAGGTTTTGTGTTTGCTGAGGGTCCGGAAGCAGAAACTGAATACTATAATTTTGATCAACTTAATTTTCCCAAGAATCACCCAGCTCGTGATATGCAGGATACTTTTTGGTTCCCCAAAGAAGCTACCATTGAGCCGATGGTTTTACGAACACATACTTCGGCAGTACAGGTAAAACATATGGAGAGTCACAAACCGCCAATTCGCTGTATTGTGCCCGGTAAGGTGTTTCGTAATGAGGCCACTGATGCTACTCATGAGGCGCAATTTTATCAACTTGAGGGTATGTATGTAGATAAAGACGTTCATCTAGGACATCTTAAGGGTACAGTTGAGTATTTCTTTAATAAATTCTTTAAAGGTCGAGAGATTGATTTTCGGTACCGACCAAATTTCTTTCCTTTCACTGAACCAAGTTTTGAGATAGATATGATGTTTAAAAACAGTGGCAGTAAGTTGGATAATAAATGGATTGAAGTACTTGGTTCGGGAATGATTCATCCTAATGTGCTTAAGAACTCAGGAATAGATCCAGAAGTTTATTCAGGATTTGCGTTTGGTATGGGTATCGACCGATTAGGTTTTTTGAAATATGGTTTTGATGACATCCGTACTCTTTATTCCGGCGACCTTAGGTTCGTAACTCAATTCTAGTTATTATGTTAGTTTCATACAATTGGCTAAAAGAATATATTGGAGAAAATTGTCCAACTCCAGAAGAGATTGAGGAGCTTTTAACTAAGCGTGCGTTTGAAGTTGAAGAAATGGAAACAGTAGGGGATGACACGATGCTGGATATAGATGTATTACCAAACCGTTCCTCCGACTGTCTTTCGCATCGGGGTATCGCTAAAGAAATAGCTGCTATTTTTGGTTTAGAACTAGAGAAAGATCCCTTAGCTAAAAAGCCAGAGTTGGCTGAGACTGATTTAATTTCAGTAAATATTGAAGATGAACATGATTGTCCGCGATTCACAGCTACTTTAGTAAAGGGGATTGAAGTTAAAGAGTCACCACAATGGTTGAAAGATAGATTGGCTACTATTGGTCAGCGATCAATTAATAATATTGTTGATGCTACTAATTACGTAATGTACGCAACTGGACAGCCATTACACGCTTATGATGCCTCTAAGTTTCCACAAGTAGATAACCAGTGGCAATTTGGTGTTCGGAAGGCCAAAGAAGGGGAAGTGGTTAGTTTATTGTCAGAAGGTGGTAAAGATGAAGAAAGGGACGTTATTTTAGAAGGCACGGAACTTTTGATAGTTGATGAGTCATCAAATACGCCAATCGGTTTAGCTGGTGTTAAAGGCGGGCGGTTTGCTGGGGTGGATGAAAATTCTACTGACATCATCATCGAAGCAGCTCATTTTGACGCTGGACTAACCAGACAAACCGCCCGCCGTCTAGGTATTGTAATCGATGCTAGTAAACGTTTTGAAAATGAACCATCACGTGAATTACCGCTTTATGCTCAATACGAAATAATTACTTTAATTAAAGAAATTGCCGGCGGAGAATTTAAAGGTTTAGTAGATATTTATCCAGCGCCAATTAAATTGCCAGAAGTCTTGGTACGAACGGAAAAGGTTAATGGACTTTTGGGCCTCTCTCTTTCTAAAGAGAAGATGATTGAGTTGGTAAAACTTTTGGGTGCAGAAGTGTCAGAAACCAATGATGGTTTCAAAGCCATTTCACCATTTGAGAGAACTGACTTAAATATCGAAGAAGATTATATTGAAGAAATTGGTAGAATATATGGAATTGAACATGTTCAGCCAGTTGTTCCAGAAGCAACTGAAGTGACGGAGTTTAGTAAACGTCAATACTACGGTGACGAGCTACGCAAAGCTTTATTAGCGATTGGTTTTAATGAAGTTATTACTTCATCATTTCGTAAAAAAGATAAATTACGATTAGCTAACGCACTAGCTAGTGATAAGGCTTATATGCGTTCATCGTTACGAAAAAATATTGATACGGTTCTTGATAACAACATATCTCATGTAGATTTAATTGGAGCTGATGACGTTAGAGTATTTGAAATTGGAACAGTGTTTGTATATGACAAAGAAAATAAAGCTATCTCCGAATACACTTCATTTACTATGGGTGTGCGAACCAAGCATTCTGGCTATACACCAAAAGATGATGCAAAGCTAGAAGAGGGAATTGCCGTAGCTAAATCAATTCTTGGTGAGACAGTTGAATTTGAGATTGAAAAGGGAATTGCTGAGTTGAATTTTACTGAAGCGCTAA
>JAGQLZ010000063.1 GCA_020428895.1 Candidatus Kaiserbacteria bacterium | reverse complement strand
TCTGTCGCAAGCGACAGACCAGAGAAAATATAAAGAAGTTTATATTTTCTCCACTCTGCCACCGACGCATGTATTTATTTGTTTTGTTACCAAAACAAGTAGGCTACAAATTATCACAGTTTGGGCATTTTTAAAAGAGGTGACATGGTACACTATTAAGTAATAAGTATGAGAATGAAAGTCTGGTTTCTGGTTTTTGTTTTGATAATCTTACCGCAAAGCGTTAATGCTGGTGGTTTTTGGCAGACAGATAAAACTATATGTAACGGTACCGACGGAGTTGGTTGTGGCCCTTGTGATGTTGTTAAGTTAGGTAAGGTTATTCTTGATTGGCTATTAGTAATCGGTCCAACGATTGCGGCTATTATAATTGTATACGCTGGTATTAGATTAGTTATTTCTAAAGGTAATCCAGCTGAAAAAGAAGCGGCTAAAAAGATAATGACTAATGCGATAGTTGGGTTGGTTATTCTGTTGGCCGCTTGGTTGTTGGTAGATACGGTTATGAAAGCGATTGGTCAGACTGGATGGTTTCAAATTCAGTGTGTTTCAAATCTTAAGCCAGATGCGCATGTAACTAGTATAGATACTGTTAGTTTAGGTTCATATAGCCTAACTAGGCCAACAACGGGTGGTAACTTTTCTCCGGATAGTGGTATGGGTACTCAAGGGTCATGTGTAGCTGCTAATTCTGGACCGTGTAGTGTCTCTGCACTCAGTGCACACTTTGGTAGTATGGCATCTCAAGCTTCACAGATTGCGGGTGCTGAAAGTGGCTGTAACCCAAATGCAGAAAGTCGCACCGATACAACAACTGACGGCCGTACTTATTCTGTAGGTACTTGGCAAATTAACCTTTCGGCTCATCAAGTATCATGTAACGGCACCACTCTTGACTGCCCATCAGCTTTTAAAGATGCTGGTACTAGAAATAAATATAAGGTTAAAGAAAAGATTGTTGTCAATGAATCACTATATACACAATGTGTAACTGCAGCGAAAGATCCAGATTGTAATAATGCAATAGCTGGCGGATTAGCAAGCCGGTCTGGTGACATGGGTGACTGGGCATGTTCAGCTAAGAAATGTGGTATTGGTACTTCTAGAAATCATTTATGTCCGTTCTAATATTTTTTATATGAAAAAATTTTTAATTTTTGGAATAATAGCTTTAGTGGTACTAATATTGGTTCTTATCTATGTAAATGGTGATAATGTTACTAATACTAATATTGAAACAAACGTAAGTCAGAATGAATCTGAGAATATATTCCCGAGTAAAGTCACTACGGGCCAAGGTGTTTTAGTTGAAGATTTCAGAGGAAATGCAGAAAAGTTGAATGACAGAACATTTACATTACACAATGGGTCCAGTCTTAAGGATCTTTCTTTTACGATTACTTATTTTCAAGAATATGATTTTTTTCAAGTAAATCTTGAAACTGAACCAATTTCCGAAATGCGTATTGCAGCCGAAGAAGAATTAATAAGACAGTTAGATATAGACAGAGATGATTTATGTAAATTAAATGCTTCAGTAAAAACTACCGTTTGGGTTAATCAATACTATGCTGGAAATGAGCTAGGTTTTAGTAATTGTTCTGGGTCTATAGAGTTATAAATCATATGAATATTTATAAAAACGTATACCTAATTTCAGCTTCACTTTTTCTATTATTTATATTAATACCTGTAGGAGTTGAAGCTGGAGGTTTTTGGCAAGCACCAGGGATGTGTACTGGTGTAGATTGTAATGCTTGTCACCTGATTAATTTAATGAATATTAT
>JAGQLZ010000062.1 GCA_020428895.1 Candidatus Kaiserbacteria bacterium | reverse complement strand
TTTGGAATTACAATTTCACCAGTACTAACAATAATTTTATTAGGACTAATTATATCTTCGGCTAAGGCACCATAAGCGACAAAAGGTTTTACAATCGATCCGGGTGTATACACACCAGCTAGGACTTTATTTAAAAATGGAAATTTTGGATCATCATTATATTTTTTGATTAATTCAATATCATCACCGTCAGACATAACTTCTGGATCATAAGACGGATAACTTGTCATAGCGATGATTTCACCAGTTTCAACGTCCATTATGGCCGCTGCCCCGCTTCTTGATCCAGATTGAGCAGTCGAAGTAGCGATAATGTTGTACATAGCCTCAGACAAATCAGCATCAACTGATAGGGTTACTTCTCCACCAGGTGAAGAAGTGACAATAGCGTGTTCAGCTACAATCTCTCCTAAAGCGTTAACTTCAACAAACTGACTACCATTTTCTCCGCGCAACTGATTATCAAAAGTATTTTCAACTCCATTGCGACCAATGTACTCAGTTCGGTAATAAAAACCTTTAGAATCTTTTTGTGGGTAACTTACATAGCCAATCAACTGTCCGAGTCCCAATCGGTCAGTATAGGCCCGAATTGGAAAACTATATGCACCAGTTTCGTCTCGTTCATTCCAAGCTATCATCTCACCATTGCGATCATACACTACTCCTCGCTCCGCAATAATTACTGTTCTATCAACAGTATTATTATCACTTATTTCACGATATTCATAACCTTTTACAACCTGCAGATTAAAAATATGAAAAAAGAAAACAGTCGCAATTACAAAAAAAATAAAACCGATTGTCCAAATACTTAATGGACTGATTGGTAATTCCCGCTTCCCTTCAAGTCGACCTTGATTAAAAGACGGTAAATTTGAAGTGTCTAGCAAGATTTCATCAAGCTCAACACTATGTTTATGTGGTTTTTTTCTTCGTAACATAACTATACTTCATAGAATAACAGTCTTGGCTTGAAAATTTCAAATAATACTACTGATACCAATGCTACCACCGACAGATATGGAAAAGTATAGAAAGCTCCAAAATACGCATCGACTAATAGAGCAATAATCGGGATTTCAAATGCTCGATAGACATATAAGTGAGTGAAGTAGGCAGGGAGAGCGCACCACCAAAATCCAGTTAACACTGCCCCCGTAATAAAAATTAAAGATATCAATCGCATAAACAACTATTCATTTTCTTCAGTTGAAGTAGCTGAACTAGTTGACGTTTCATCAACTAACTGATCTTCAGGTACTACTACAACAAACAAACTCTCTAACTTTGAAGTAATGACATTCTGAACTTCTTCAAAAGTTGGTGTAACTATTGGTTCAGTACCAACTGCCACATAACGCATACTTTGAAGTGGAATGTTTGGTGACAAATAACCGTATTGTTGGGGTTGAGTAGGAATTGCTTCAACTGAAATTATTTCACCATAAACACCGGAATTAACAGCCGGCAATAATACTAAATTACCTTTTTTAAGTGATACACCTTGTGGCACTCTTACTCTCATAACCCCTCCACCCATACCTTCAGCATTTGTGTAAATGTCTGGACCAACTATAAAAACCGTTGAAGCAAAACCAGGAGTAGTAACAAGTTGTACAAACGAATATTCTCTACTAACGTGAGTAATATAACCAATCACTTGATCTCTACCTAAAAACACCGGTGCTAGTCTAACAATCCCATCTTTGCTCCCTTGATCAATTTGAATTAAATCGTACGGCAATGAATTTGGTCTGGCGATGACACGAGCGGCAATTCGGTCAGACCCATCAGTAGCTAGTAACTCTCTTAGAGATGCGTTTTCGTTTATTAACTTACGCATGCTTAGTTCAGTACCTTTCTCTGTTGCTACCTCTTTTTTTAAATCCTCAATTTGCTCAATTAATACAGACCGATCTCTAAGATATTGTGGTAAAGATGAACCTGAATTTAAAACCCACTGTCTAGCTGTATGATATGGAGATAAGGCTACTTCACCTATAAAACTAAAAACTTTTGGAACCGCTAATCCCAATATAATAATTCCCGCAACAATTACGACATAACGAACTAATATCTTAGTTCGAGAGACTTGGCGTGAATTCACCCTCGTTATCGATGAGTATTTCCTCATATTGATCAAAGTTTTCAATCACTATACCAATACCACGCACGACCGCTCGCAGTGGATCCGGTACGATTACCACTGGAACTTGTAATAATTCTTCAAGTAAGTGCTGCAAACCCGGAATCAAAGCACCGCCACCAGATAATTGAATACCTTTTTGCATTATATCTGACATTACTTCTGGAGGAGTCTTTTCAAGCACATCACGGACTGCTTCCACTATTGTATCAATTGAGTTAGAAATAGCATCTTTAACATCACTATCGGTAACAATTACTTCACGTGGCAAACCAGTCATTACATCACGACCACGAACAACAATCTCTTTATCTTTATCAGTATGACTAATTGACGCCAAAGCCACTTTTGCATCTTCAGCAGTTTTATCACCAATATAAACTTTAAACTGATCTCTAACGTAACTAACAATCGCAGCACTTAGATGATCACCAGCCGTACGTACATTTTTAGACACTACTATGCCGTTAAGAGAGATGACAGCAATATCAGTAGTTCCCCCACCAATATCAATAATCATACAACCGTTAGCTTTACTAATCGGTAACTTAGCACCAATCGCTGCAGCAATTGGTTCTTCAATCAAAAAAACGTCACGGGCTCCAGCGTTCTTAGCAGCGTCCCTAGCCGCTCGCATTTCTACATTGGTAATTCCTGACGGAACTCCAATCAACATACGTGGTGAAACCAAGACTCGCATATCACTGCGAACCTTGTTTATTAAATAAGCCAACATTTCTTCAGCCACCTCAAAATCAGAAATCACTCCATCTACCAAAGGTCGCACTACTTCAATATGAATTGGAGTTCGGCCTTGCATTGCTTTTGCTTCGTTACCAACGGCCACCAATTGTCCAGTCTTTTTATTAAGAGCAACAATCGTTGGTTCATTTAAAACCACTCCTTTACCTTTTACGTATACCAAAGTATTCGCCGTTCCTAAATCAATACCAATATCTGTGGAAACTGTATTTAATATCTTCGAAAAAAGCTTAGAAATCTTTCCCATGTGATGCCTATTCTACTATGAAGCTGTCGTGATGCCAAAATTAGCTGTCAGTAAAGTCAGCAAACATCTCTTCTTCAGTTAATTCACGTGTTTCACCAGTCGCTCTGGTCACTACTTCAAATTTACCATTTTCTTTAGATCGGCGACTTACCACTACTCGATATGGCATACCTAAAAGATCACTATCTGCAAATTTCTCGCCGGCTCTAGCTTCAACTCGATCATCATACAATACTTCTACACCACGTTTCTGCAGTGCAGAATATATACCGTCAGTATAATCACGAATCTCCGAATCATCACCATTTAAGCCAATCATATGTGCTTTATAAGGTGCTACGCTTTCTGGCCAAACAATCCCTTTTTCGTCTGATAGTAAGTCAACAATGGTGCCCATTGCTCTGGCTGGACCAATACCGTATGAACCCATTATTACTGGCATATCTATACCTTCTGCGTCTTTATAGGTTAGACCAATAGCTTCCGAAAACTTAGTGCCTAGTGAAAAAATATTACCAACTTCAATACTCTTCCTTTCTGTCAACTCTTCTCTAGTAACACCAAGCTCAGTCAAATCAGCCTCTTCCAAAACTTCTTCATTGACTGCAATATTTTTTGCTTCATTCACATAAACAACATCTTCACCGGCTTCTGCTAGAGTTTGAAATTCATGACTAAATTTAGTAAACGCTCCCCCAGAAGCAAACGTGCGATAGGTCATTTTACCGATACCAATTCGGTTAAATATACGCATATAAGCCTCAGCGCAAGCTTCATAAAACTCATCATGTTGTTCCTGAGTTGCACAAAAAGAATAAAGATCTTTCATCCAAAATTCGCGAGTCCGCATAATACCGCTCTTGGCTCTCATTTCATTTCTAAATTTTGTTTGAATTTGGTAAGCAAAAAGTGGTAAATCTTTATACGAAGAAACATATTGCCTCATCAAATTAGTTATCACTTCTTCATGAGTCCAAGCTAAGCCAACTTCCCCACCGGCTTTTAGTTCAGTCTTAAACCAAACATCAACATTATCATCACTCCATCTATCAGTACTCTGCCATAATGATGGATCTTGTAGAGTTGGCATATGCATCTCTTGACCACCAATAGCATCCATTTCTTCACGAATTATTGAATTAATTTTATCTATAACTTTTAGGCCCAGTGGCAAAAAAGTATAAGCACCAGCCATATTTTTAAAGACATAGCCGGATTTAATCAATAAAGCAGCGTTCTTAGCTACCTCATCAGCAGGAGCCTCTTTTTTTGTTTTAGTAAAAAGATGAGTTTGTCGCATAATCACTAGATAATCTTAATAACATCGTTATACGTTACTGCCACCATTAGCGCAATTAATAAAACAAAACCAATGACGTTTAGTCGCAATACCCAAACTGGATCTATTCTTCGTCTTGTTATCGCTTCAACACCTACAAACATTAATCTCCCACCATCTAAAGCTGGGAAAGGTAGCATATTAATAACTGCTAAGTTTAGTGAGATAACCGCTGTAAATGTTAGTAGTGATGTAAAACCAAAGGCGGCTGCTTCACCAACTAACCCAGCAATTCCAACCGGACCGGCCACTGAAGAAAAATCAGCTTGACCAACAAAAGTGTCCGA